>NZ_CEYNZH010000008.1:0-124018 GCF_982874595.1 Oceanospirillum sp.
CGGAAACCCCGCTTCAGTCGAAGCGGGGTTTTTTTATGCCCGGAAGAAAAGGGCGGGAAGAACGTAGCCGGATAAACGGCCGGTCAAACACGTGAGCGGGCTGGATGATTAACTATCGCATAGAGCAGAAGAGGGCTAAGTAAGAAGGCGGGCCCACATATCTAAATGTAGGCCGCCAATCTGTTCAGAATAAAAGTGTTTTTGAGGCTTTGCCTGGTTCTTCACGGGTTAGTTTTGGCACTAGGAATCCAGGAAGCACCTTCTGCATTTCCTGCCATAGTAGGACGGCTCTGTCATCAGGCACATCAAAGTGGCTGGCTCCCTGTACTGGATCAAAGGCATGTAGGTAGTAGGGCAGGATGTCCGCATCAAAGAGTGCTTCGCTAAGCTCTGAGAGCGTTTGGCTATTGTCGTTCACACCTCTTAGGATCACAGACTGGTTGAGTACCATCATTCCATGATCGGTGATCTTCCGGACGGCATCTGCAACAGAGATGTCAATTTCATTAGCATGATTGATATGCAGTACCCAGATCACTTTTAAGCGGTTTTCTGATAAACGAGATACCAATGCATCCGTAACGCGTTGAGGGATCACCACGGGCAGTCGTGAGTGGATTCGGAGGCGTTTCAGATGGGGGACTTCTGATAGCTTGCTGATTAAAACCTCTAACCGTTTATCAGATGTGGCCAGTGGATCACCACCACTCAGGATCACTTCGTTTACGTCTGGTTGTTGTTTCAGATAAGCCACCACCTGATCCAGACGTTCATTCGATAACCCGTTATCGGCATAAGGGAAATGCCTGCGGAAACAATAGCGGCAATTAATGGCGCATGCGCCAGAGCCAACTAAGAGCACGCGGCTTTTATATTTATGGATCAAGCCAGGAATCGGGTTGCTCTCTGCTTCCTCTAAGGGATCTGTTACGTAGCCGGTGACCTTAACCGTTTCCTGCTGAACGGGCAGCACCTGCAGCAGCAGAGGATCCTGCGGATTCCCTTTCTCAATACGCTCCAGATAAGGTTTGGGGACACGTAGCTCAAACAGTTTGTGCCCACTCTCAGCACCTGGTAAGCACTCTGCAGGCAGCTCCAGATAGGAGATCAGCTCAGCGGCTGGAATAAGACTCTCTTTCAGTAGTGTCTGCCAATCGCTATCCAGGGTGTTTTCGTATGTTTTATCGGCAGGAAACTGCACAGAGGATTCAGAAACAGGTATCATTGGCAACCAGATTTTGTTGATCAGGAAAGGTCGTCTGCCTTTCCGACTAAATTAAGAGATATTGGTGATATTTTATGGCGAACTATTCTACCAACGAATTCAAGTCGGGTCTTAAGGTAATGCTTGAGGGCGACCCGTGCTCCATTTTGGAGAACGAATACGTTAAACCGGGTAAAGGTCAGGCCTTTAACCGTGTAAAGCTGCGTAACCTGAGTACCGGTCGTGTATGGGAGCGTACCTTCAAGTCTGGTGAAAGCCTGGAAGGTGCCGATGTTATGGAATATGACATGGAGTACCTGTATACCGATGGTGAGTTCTGGTATTTCATGGCGACGGATGGTTCTTTTGATCAGCACCCTGCTGATGAGAAAGCAGTGGGCGATACAGTTAAATGGCTGAAAGAGCAGGAAACCTACACCGTAACGCTATTCAATGGTGCGCCTATCTCTGTAACTCCGCCAAACTTTATTGTTCTGGAAGTTACCGAAACGGATCCTGGCCTGAAAGGTGATACGGCTCAGGGTGGTTCTAAGCCTGCAACTCTGGCGACCGGTGCTGTTGTTCGTGTTCCTCTGTTTGTGAACATCGGCGACAATCTGAAGATCGATACCCGTACAGGTGACTACGTAAGCCGTGCTTAAGCGACTTAGCCGTCCCCTATAAAGAAACCGGCTTCGGCCGGTTTTTTTCTGTCTGTTTATCCTGTGAAAATGAGAGGCATGCTATGAACCAAGAGCAATCGCTGTGGAAACCTTCGGCCAGCATTGAGCATCTTAAGTTACGGGCTGAGACCCTCAGGCAGGTTCGGAGCTTCTTTGATGAGTGCGGTGTGCTTGAGGTGCAGACGCCGGTTCTGGGGCGTGCAGGCAGCACTGATGCATACTTGAGTTCCATGCAGAGTCATTGCTCCGGTGGTGGTGTCAGTGAACCGCTGGATCTTTATCTGCAAACATCTCCTGAGTTTCATATGAAGCGATTGCTGGCGGCTGGTAGCGGTGCTATCTGGCAGCTGGCGATCAGTTTCCGTAATGGTGAATACAGCGAGCGTCATAACCCTGAGTTCACGATGCTTGAGTGGTATCAGCCTGGCTATGACCTGAATGATCTGATGTCTGAAGTGCAGTCATTGATTGAAGAGGTGCTGGGTGTCGGGCGCTTCAGTTGCCATAGCTATCGCTCACTGTTTCAGAAACACCTACAGATTGACCCCTTCACCTCGGAGTTATCAGTAATGCAGCAGTTGTCCCATGAGAAGACCGGGATTACTGCTGACGATATGGATCGCGATGGTTGCTGTGACTTGCTGATGAGCGCTTGTATTGAGCCTTTACTGGGTCAGGATGAAATTACCTTTGTGACGGACTATCCGGCGTCTCAGGCAGCGCTTGCTAAGGTCAAACAGGATGCAGAGGGTGATTGGGTCGCTGCCCGCTTTGAGTGCTATTACCAGGGCATTGAATTAGCGAACGGCTACCATGAGCTGACCGATGCCCAAGAGCAGGCGAAGCGTTTTGCCGCGGATAATGATCAAAGACGCACTTTGGGTTTGCCGGAAGTGACCGTGGATCAGTATCTGATAGATGCTTTAGCTTCGGGTATACCGGAGTGTGCGGGGGTTGCCTTGGGTTTTGATCGGTTACTGATGCTAAAAGCTGATGCAGAACGTCTTTCTGATGTGATTAGCTTCAGTATTGATAGGGCCTAAATGTACTTATCGGTGTCTGGGCATAAAAAAAGCGTAGGCAAGTGCTACGCTTTTTTTAACCGACGGTAGAAAGCCAAAGGTTATTCTGCTTCCGGTGCCTTGGTTTCAGCGGACTCGCTTTTAGCATTATCGGATGCTGTCAGAAACTGGCCGAAGTACTCACCCATGCGAGTCGGCGTGCCAGCCTCAAACTGATCCAGAAACTCAGCCATTTCCGGACCATAGAGCATGACAATGGTCGAACCCAGTTTGAAGCGACCCAGTTCTGCACCCTTCTCCAGAGTAATCGCCTGTGGCTGATCTGAATAATTACTGACCGCCACTTCACGGTTCAGCGGCGTTACCTGGCCACTCCAAACGGTTTCGATGCTGGCAACGATCATAGCACCAACCAGAACCATCGCCATTGGGCCGTGTTCAGTATCAAAAATGGCAACGACACGTTCGTTACGGGCAAACAGACCGTCAACATTTTCAGTGGTGGCCGGGTTAACCGAGAACAGACGACCAGGAACATGGATCATCTGACGCAGGGTACCCGTTACCGGCATATGAATACGGTGATAATCCTTAGGGGACAGATAGATGGTTGCAAACTGACCACCCATAAAAGGTGCGGCACGTTCTACATCGCCACCCAGTAGTTCCAGTACAGAATAGCTGTGTCCCTTAGCCTGAAAAATACGGCCGTAATCGATCGGTCCCAGCTGGCTAACGGTACCGTCTACCGGGCAAGCCATGCTGTTTTCCAGCGAAATAAGCGGACGAACCCCCTCTTTCAATGGACGGGTGAAGAACTCATTAAAGTTCTCATAAGCCTTAGGGTTTGGCTGAGCAGCCTCTTCCATGTCGACCTTAAAGGTTTTGATAAACTGACTAATCAGTAAGTTTTTAAGCCAGCCAATCCGGCTTTGGGCCAGAAAGCCCACTAATCTGGAGATCAGATGGTGGGGTAATGGGTACTGTATCGCTGCAAACAGCTTCTTTTTATTCACGTATGAACCTTAGGTTTCAATCGGGGTGTCGGAGCGGTTGCCCCACTCATTCCAGGAACCGTCGTAAGCGCGAACCTGCTTAAAACCGAGTATTTTACCTAATAACCAGGTAAAACCCGAGCGGTGATGCGATTGGCAGTAGGTCGCAATCTCCTGATCTATCGTCAGCCCCTTTGTTTGCAGCTCTGTGATGATTTCAGCCATATCACGAATGCGGAGTTCGTTCTCCTTATCCATCGCTTCTGTCCACTCGTAGTGAACCGCTGTTGGAATATGTCCGGCACGCTCTGCTTTAGAGGCTGTACCTTCATACTCACCTAGTGAGCGGGAGTCCCAAACAGCAAAATTTTCGGTACTGATTTTAGATTTCAGTTCATCCAGTTCGATGCGTTCATTCAGGTTGATATGATCGGCTTTATAGTCTGATGCTACTGGCAGGGACTCTTCCTGATGCTGAGGTTTGCCATCCGCACGCCAGGCAAGAATACCTCCATTAAGGTATGAGTAGCGTGAATGCCCCATGACTTCGAGTGTCCACAGCAGGCGGCCAGCCCAACCACCACCTTCGTCATCGTAGGCAACAACATGGGTATCACGGCTCAGACCCAGCTCAGAAAACAGAGTACTGAGTTGTTCTGCCGTTGGTAGCTTATTAGGTACAGGAGCAGAGCCTGTAAAAAGCCGGCGGTAATCCAGAAAAACAGCGCCGGGAACATGTCCCTGATCGTAGCACTCGCGGGAGCAGGAGACATCAATGACCAGTAGGTCTTCGCTGCCTAGCTTGGCTTCCAGCTGATCAGAGTCGATCAATAGAGGTAACAGATTGTTTTCAGAGCTCATTTTCTTCTCCCATGGGGAAATGACGTTACTGACCTTGATACCATTCCGGTTACAAAAAATAAAGTTTCATAAAAAATGTAACTTTTATCGTTCTCATCCTCAATGCACAATAACCCGGGACGGTTAAGAATATAGAATAATCCTAAACGGGCTGTTGCCTGGAGTCAGTGAGGATTACACTACTTAAAGATATTGCCATTGCGGACGATACTTTAGGGCAGATTGCGGCAGTAAATACTGAGTTTAAGGATGTCGACATGTTATTGATTATTGGTGCTTTGATTGTATTGGCCAGCGTTGGAGGCGGTTATGTATTGTCCCATGGCTATTTGCCAATGCTGTGGCAGCCTTATGAGCTGATTATTATTTGTGGAGCGGCTTTTGGTGCTTTTGTTATTGCCAACAGCAAACACACCATTATTGAGGTGATGAAAAGCGCCCCGAAAATGATTGCGGGTTCCGGTTTTAATCGTGCATTTTATATGGACTTGCTGAGTCTGATGCATGATCTGTTCGCCAAGATTCGTAAGGAGGGCATCATCGCGATTGAAGAGGATATCGAAGATCCTGATCAAAGCCCGATTTTTACTGGTTACCCGGCTATTGCTAAGCATAAGAGCCTGGTTGAATTTATCTGTGATTATGTTCGCCTGATCAGCTCCGGTAATATGCAGTCCCATGAGCTGGAAAGTCTGATGGATGCGGAGATTGAAACTCTGCAGCATGAGATGGAAGAGCCTGCTCATGCAGTAACCAGTGTTGGTGATGCCCTGCCGGGCTTCGGTATTGTTGCTGCGGTATTGGGTATTACCATCACTATGAAGGATATTGCGGCCCCGCCGGAAGTTTTGGGTCTGCATATTGCAGCGGCTCTGGTCGGTACCTTCCTGGGTATTCTGCTGTCATACGGCTTTGTCGGCCCTATGGCCAATGCGATGAATAATGAAGTTCATGAGAAGATTAAAGCGTTCGAATGCGTTAAAGCCTGCCTGATTGCCAACATGAATGGGCTGGCACCTCAGATGTCCATTGAGTTTGGTCGCAAGATGTTGTTTTCCAGTGTTCGTCCGAGCTTTAACGAGCTGGAAGAACATGTACGTTCCCGCTAACGGAGTCCGGCATGGAAGATAAAAATAACATCGTTATCAAGCGCGTTAAAAAGGTCGCAGCCGGGCATCACGGTGGCTCCTGGAAAATTGCGATGGCCGATTTTGCCATTGCAATGATGGCTTTTTTCCTGCTGATGTGGCTGCTGGCAAATACCACAAAAGAGCAAAAGGTCGAGCTTGAACAGTTTTTCTCTGATCCGGTTGGTTATATGGACAAGGTAGGGCGCCTTAACCCGATTGATTTGGGTGGATCGCCGTCATTGATTCGCCAGATGAATACCAGTGCAGATTCTGACCAGATTGAGCAGGCTCAAATGCTGAATAAGGATGATCCTGAGCAGCTTGCCGCAAGCATTGAAACGAACAAAGAGGTCATGGACTCGCTACAAAGCACTCTGATTCAAACCATTAGTCAGAGTGAGACGTTACAGCAGTTTAAAGACCAGCTATCGATTGATATCCGGCCAGACGGCTTACATATTCAGATTGTGGATAACAAGCTGCGTCCAATGTTTGACCCCGGCAGTGATAAGATCAAAAACTACTTTGCCGAGATCCTGTTGCAGTTGGCGCCGGTTATTTCAAAGGTTAATAACAAAATCAGTGTCAGTGGACATACCGATGCTGCAGCCTTTGGTGATACCGATTATTACAGCAACTGGGAGCTCTCATCGGAGCGTGCTAATGCAGCTCGTCGCATGCTGATTGAAGGTGGTTTACCGGAAAATCATGTGGCTCAGGTGGTTGGATATGCCAGTTCGCAGCTCTACGAACCGGAAAAACCTTTGGATCCGATCAACCGCCGGATCGAAATTGTGGTACTGAATAAGCCCGCTGAAAAAGAACTTTCTCCTGAGGTAGCTCCGACTTCACAGGGATTGAATGTTGATGAGGAGGCGGCACTGGATGAAGCGGAGCAGTTGCTCAACCAGAAACCGGCGGAAGAGGCTTCACCCTATAATCCTCTGGACTCAAATACCCAGGTTCGTAGCGGACGTGCTGAAAGTAGCTATGGAACAGAACGCTTAGGGCCGGGTGGCGAGCCTGTACCTCAACAGACTGAGAGGGCATCTTCTCAGCCGGATCCTGTTCCGGAAAATGTTGCTCCCAAAGAGGTTTTGAACTCTTTGGAAGGCTTGTTGAATCAACCGGACTCGCCCTATGTTCCGCCGCCAGAGGTGGACTGACCTGAACGTCGGTTTCGATAAATAAAAAGAAAGCCCGCAGGTTATCTTATTTGGATTAACCGATAGCGGGCTTTTTTATGTCGCTGTTTAAAGCAGGTTCCTGATCCGTTATTTCAGCATTCCGATCAGTGAGCCTAGTGTTGGGCCGATGGGAGCATCCAGTTTAAGTTGTAAAAGCCCATCAGCACGGGTTTTGCCTAATGTCAGCGCTGCAATTGGCTTCTCTCTTTGCTCAGCGTAACGGCAGAAGCGGAAGCCGGAAAAAACCATCAGTGACGAACCGATAACCAGCAGAGCATCGGAGCGATCCAATGCCTCAGAAACCTTCTCAACGCGCTCTTTGGGAACATTATCACCAAAGAAAACCACATCGGGTTTCAGGATGCCTGAGCAGCTGGGGCAGCCTGGAACCTTGAAACCGGTGAAATCCACTTCAAGATCCGCATCGCCATCGGGAGCCGTTTCAGCCGTGAAGCGAGTGAATTCAGGGTTCAGACGCGCACTTTCGGCATGAACCTGATCCCGTTTGACCCGGTAATCACAGCTCATACAGATCACTTCATCGGAGCGGCCATGCAGGTCGATGACCCGCTGACTTCCGGATTGCTGATGCAGGCGATCCACATTCTGGGTGACCAGTAGTTCAACATGTCCCATCGCTTCCAGTTCAGCTAAGGCCGCATGGGCCTGATTAGGCTCGGCATCACGAATCACCGGCCAACCGATCAGGCTTCGCCCCCAGTAACGCTGTCGTACCAGCTCGCTCTGCATAAAGTCGCTGTGTTGTACCGGCTGTTTGCGTTTCCACTGACCTTCCTGATCCCGATAGTCCGGAATACCGGAGTCGGTGCTCATACCGGCACCGGTCAGGATCAGAAGGCGGGGATGCTGCCTGATAAACTCAAACAGAGCGAGTGATGGATCTTGGGCGGGCAGTTGTCCGGTCATCAGTACTCCGAATTTGATCGATTAAAATTCGTCCAGAGAATCGATAATACGGTGATAACTCTCAAAGCGTTCAGGACTGATATCTCCCGCTTCAAGTGCGTCCCGCAGAGCGCAGCCCGGCTCCTGACGATGTCGGCAATCCCGGAATTTACAGGCACCTAACAGACCATCAAACTCCCGGAAGCCTTCCGCAACCTGACGCTCATCGATATGCCACAGACCAAATTCCCGAATTCCCGGTGAGTCGATCAGATCTCCACCATCAGGCAGGTGGAACAGCATTGCTGTAGTGGTGGTATGCATACCTTTACGGGTTTGCTCGGAAAGCTCCCCAACACGGAGGTTAATACCCGGCAGCAGCACGTTCACCAGTGAGGATTTACCTACACCGGATTGGCCGACAAAGACACTGACCTTGTTATCCAGCAATTGATTCAGTACGGTGAGGCCATCTTCCTCAACGGTTGAAGCCGTTAGAACCTTATAGCCGATCTGTTGGTAACGTTCAGCCATCTCCAGCAGACGAGGGGCATTATCGGCATTCAGCAGATCGGTCTTGTTCAGCAGCAGAACCGGCTCAATACCGGTACTTTCTGCCGCCACAATATAGCGGTCGATCAGATTCGCGTGAGCATAAGGTTCAGGAGCAAAGACGATAACGATGTAATCGATATTGGCGGCCACGGGTTTCAGCTGGCCACGGGTGTCTGGGCGCATCAGCGCATTGAGTCGGTCAAGACGGGCAACAACGATACCATCGTTATCCGGCCCGGGCCGCCATACAACCTTATCACCGGTTACCAGTGCATCAATATTGGCGCGCATGTAGCAACGGTGCACCTTACCTTTGGATTCACCGGTCGTGCCCTCCACATCAACCTGACGGCCGTAGTGGGCGATGATCTGACCTTCCTGTTCCGCCCCTAACTCACCGGCAGACAGCTGTTCATCAATCTCCTGATCTTTACGGCTGACCCGAGAGGCTCTCTCTTTCTGAATCTTCTCAATACGCCACTGTTGGCGACGGTTTAGTTTACGTTTGCTCATGGATATTGGTTATCGCTATATTCGGATGCGCTGCTGAGTGAGGGGCTGATTCTAACATAACCAGATAAAAGCCCCTTACTTTTAGCCTTGAGGCACAAATATCCTTATACTTTGCTGTCATTGAAAGGCTGCATTAAAGCAGCGCTTAACCATCGATGATTTTGGCCGCAAGAATCGGGGGATTCAGCTCCCGATGCTGAAACAGGAGCTCAGGGCGTAATGACACAGGCAACCGAATCGAATAAAGCGAACAACCTGATCTGGATCGATCTGGAGATGACAGGCCTTGAACCTGAGCGCGATACCATCATTGAGATCGCAACCGTTGTTACGGACTCCGAGCTGAATATTCTGGCAGAAGGCCCAACCTTTGCCATCGCCAAACCCAAAGCCGTTATGGATGAGATGGGCGAGTGGTGTACCAAGCAGCATGGCTCATCCGGACTGACTCAGCGCGTACTGGACAGCAAAGTCTCTATGCAGGAAGCCGAGCAGAAAACTATCGAGTTTCTGCTGCAATATGTCGAGCCGGGTAAATCACCAATGTGCGGAAACAGTATCCAGCAGGATCGTCGCTTTCTGGTGAAAGAGATGCCGCGTCTGGAGAAATTCTTTAACTACCGCCATCTGGACGTCAGCTCCCTGAAGATTCTGGCGAAAAACTGGTATCCGGATGTGGCAAAAAGTGTTCAGAAAGGTGGTTCGCATCTGGCGATGGACGATATTAAAGACTCCATTAACGAGCTGAAGCATTACCGTGAACATATGCTGAAATAAGAAGTTCAGCAAAAATTACGGTAGAAAGGCGCATTCTTATGCGCCTTTTTACTTTGTACTGCTCCTAATAAGCGAGGCAGGACTTAGATTGCGGTTTCGTTAACGCTAACCTGAACATCAATATTGCCACGGGTCGCATTGGAGTAAGGGCACACCTGATGGGCGGTGCGTACCAGATTAAGTGCCGTTTCCTGCTCCAGATCTAGGGTTACAGCTAACGAAACCGTCAGGGCAAAACCGCCGTCACTATTTGGGCCGATACCCACTTCAGCGGTGACCGGCGCTTCGCTCAGTTTCACTTTAGCTTCTCGGGCAACGTGCAGAACTGCATTAGAAAAGCAGGCTGCATATCCTGCGGCAAACAGTTGTTCCGGATTGGTAGCGTTACCGGCACCGCCCATCTCTTTTGGATAAGCCAGACTGACATCCAGTAAACCATCATCTGTTTTTACCTGACCATTACGACCGGCGGATGCTGTTGCGGATGTGTTGTAGATTGTTTGCATGATGATCTCCTGAAAAATATTTGAAAATTAAGTTGTATGCAATGTAATTGCCAGCAATCTTATTTCGACTGCAGGGTTGTTTGCAAGTATATTGTGCGCAACTTAATTGGTCGGTTTGAGGGTCTTGATATGTCATCGGGTGATAATTCAAAGGAAAACAGCAGCTTACTTCAGCTGGACAACCAGCTCTGTTTTTCTCTATACAGTGCGACAAATGCCATCACCCGGGCTTATCGGCCCTTATTGGATGCTTTGGATCTGACCTATCTGCAATACATGGCGATGATGGTGCTTTGGGAAGAGCAGAGTGTCAGCGTGAAACGCCTGGGTGAGCGCCTGCATCTGGATTCCGGTACGCTAACGCCACTGCTGAAAAGGCTGGAAGCTAAGGCTCTGGTTGTGCGGGGACGTAGCCCGGATGATGAGCGGGTACGTGTGATCACGCTGACCGATGCAGGGCAGTCGCTCAAAACTCAGGCGGAAACGGTTCCGGAGCAGATCCTTTGTCAGACCTGTATGCCACTGGACGAGCTGAAGCAGATGAAGCAGTTGTGTGATCAGCTGTTGAAAAACCTTGCCAGATGATTGAGTGCAAAGCTTTTAGTTTTACTGCAGATCATTACAATGGCCTCCTGTTAAAATACCTGACTAAAACCATTGGTTTTTCATGGGTATTATCCGATCAAAATAATGCGGCGGATTTACGATCCGTTTAGCAGGAGAAATTGATGATTACTGTTTGTGCGCTCTATAAGTTTGTTCGTCTCGACCACTTTGAATCCCTGCGTGAACCTTTGCATCAGGTGATGCTGGATCATGACGTAAAGGGCACTCTGCTGCTGGCGGCTGAAGGTATTAACGGTACGATTGCCGGTCCAGCTGACGGTATCAAAGCGGTTCTGAACTGGCTGGCGCAACAACCCGCCCTAGCAGATATTGTTACGAAAGAATCCTTCCATGAAGAAAACCCATTCAATCGTACCAAGGTGAAGCTCAAGAAAGAGATCGTCACCATGGGCGTCGAGGGTATCGATCCCCGGCACGTCGTGGGTACTTACGTTAAGCCGAAAGACTGGAACGCGCTAATCTCTGATCCTGAGGTTTTACTGGTGGATACCCGTAATGATTACGAGGTGGAAATCGGAACCTTTAAAGATGCCCTGAACCCGGATACTGAGACGTTTCGGGAGTTTCCGGATTATGTCAAAGAGAACCTCGACCCTGCCAAGCACAAAAAAGTGGCGATGTTCTGTACCGGTGGTATCCGCTGTGAAAAATCCACGGCGTACATGAAAGAGCAGGGCTTTGATGAGGTCTATCATCTTGAAGGCGGTATTCTGAAATACCTGGAAGAGGTGCCGGAAGAAGAGTCTCTGTGGCAAGGCGAATGCTACGTGTTTGACGGTCGTGTATCGGTAAATCATCAGCTTGAGAAAGGCCAGTACGATATGTGCAACGCCTGCCGCCTGCCAATTACCGAAGAAGACAAAGCGTCGGATAAGTATGAAGCCGGTGTGACCTGTCCGAAGTGTTATGGCACGCATACTGAGGATCAGCTGAAGCGTTTCCGTGATCGTGAAAAACAGATTCAGTTGGCGCGTGCTCGCGGTATTGAGCATGTGGGTGGCGAAGCGAAAACCCATGCTGAGCTGAATCGGGAGCTGAAGCTGAAACAAAAGCAGCAGCAAAAAGCAGCACAGCGTCGCTAGGTATAGAATTTAGTATCATCATTCGCTTTTTTAAAAGGCGAATGGTGGTTATTCTTGGTAGAGGTGCTAGTGGGATGTATCAGGCTGCTTCCTTAAACACGTTTCGAAGCGATGTTATACACTTGATTTCGTTCACGCTTTCCTACAGCTACAACTGACACGACTACTTCCTCATCGCGCACTTGGTACACGAGTCGATATCCTGCACTCCGGAGTTTGATCTTGTAGCAGTCTTTCATGCCATTCAGACGGGCAGATTCAACTCTAGGTTCTTTTAATCGATCAATAAGTTTTTTCTTAAACTGCAGGCGTATTGTTGCGTCTAATTTTCTCCACTCTTTCTCTGCGTCATATTTAAAGACTAGCTTATAGGTCATCAATGCTGACCTTTATTTCTTCCTGACACTCACGATCTTGTACGATTTGTGCAAGTTCCATATCTTCTAATTTATCCAGTAGCGCTTCGTATGCTTCTGCTGGGATACAGTAGAATGCTGGTTGGTTGCGATTTAGCACAGCAACTGGAAAGCCGTCGGCTTCGTCAACCACAGCCATAGGGTTCTTTTTTAATTCAGAAATACTGGTCGTGTTATCTGCCAGTATTGGGCGAATTGTGTTCATGGATTGAGCCTTTTAGATGTCCTGAAACAACTTTAAGTCTAGGTCATTCGCTTTAATTTAGCCAGATATAAGACCTGTTAAGGGTGTCCTGATTAGGTTTCTATTGGCTTTGGTTAAGTGAGGCTGAATTCATGATCGCTCGTCTAGTCCCAGCTGTTTAAATCAATATCGGCCGTTACAGCTCGCATTTTATGATGGCTTTTTCAGTTTGGCCCGTGCCTCAAGAACCGCATCCCGCTTAAAACAGCCTTCTAAGTGATCGTTCACTAAGCCCATCGCCTGCATAAAGGCGTAGCAGGTCGTTGGCCCGACAAATTTCCAGCCCCGCTTTTTCAGATCTTTACTCATCTGTTTCGAGAGATCGGTCTGGGCGATCTGGCTCAGCGTGGCGTAATCCAGCTGATTCGGGCGCTGATCCTGTGTGGGTTCAAAGTGCCAGAAATAAGCCGCCAGAGAGCCACATTCCTTCTGCAGCTCAATGGCCCGTTTCGCATTATTGATGGTGGCCTCGATCTTTCCGCGATGGCGGATAATTCCCGCATCCAGCAGTAAGTTATCCACATCCTGCTCTGTGAATTGCGCGACTTTATGAAAATCAAAACCGGCAAATGCCGCCCGGAAATTCTCCCGTTTACGCAGAATGGTGATCCAGCTTAACCCCGCCTGAAACCCTTCCAGACAGATCTTTTCAAACAAACGGATATCATCCGTCACCGGAAAGCCCCATTCGGTGTCGTGATAGTGACGGTAAAGTTCATCGTCTTCACCGCACCACCAACAGCGTTTAGCACCTGAATTATCTGTTATGAGTCCAGCGTCTGCCATTTGGAAATCCCTGTAGTCATTAGCCTGACAAGAGGATGCACCTGAGCAGAATAATTATCTACAGAGAAAGGAAATTTATTCCATTGAAGGTGATATAGGGGAGCAGGTAGCGGGTACACCTTTGCTCAAATGTGAGCAAAGGTGACTTTTTGGACTTAAACCGCCATCGCAATTCCGGTCAGGGCGATCAGTCCGCCGGCGATCTCTGCCCGGAAGGCTTTTACTTTCAAGATCAGACCGATACCGGCCAGATGCAGCGCCATCGTCGCTACGCTAAAACCCAGCAGGTAAGTGCTTAGCATCGCACTGGATGGAAGTTCTGCGCCGTGAGCGGCCCCGTGGAAAACAGCCATTGCTGCAACCAGCAGGGAACTTACTGGTGCGCTGAAGCGGGCAGAAAATGCCACCAGCAGGCCTGCAATAATCACAGATGCGCTGATACCCGCTTCCACGAACGGGAATGGTACGCCAGCGGTTGCCAGCATTGCTGACAGAAGCATCATCGCGACAAAGGTAACGGGGAGCTGCCAGAGGGCTTTTCCGCCCATTTTTGCGGCCCAGAGTCCTACCGCTAACATTGCCAGTAGGTGATCGAGTCCCAGCAGCGGGTGCGTTAAACCAGCCATCAGACCTAAAACCTCGTGGCCGGTGTGTGCCATTGCAGAAGCCGGTAGTAGGCTGGCACCGATCAGCAGTGCTTTGGAAAGTGTTGTCTTATTCATCGTTATTGTCCTTTTGAAATGGAACTTGTTTGTTGTTGTGCGGATTCATCAGGTGATTGACGAATGTTCAGTCGGGTTAAACAACCGCTTTGGCGGGAGGAATCTCTTTTGACTCCAGCATGCCTTCGGTGACGATAAACTGAATGATCTGATCCAGCCCCTGGGCCTGTTTCAGATTAGAGAAAACAAAAGGACGATCACCGCGCATCAGTTTGGCATCGCGATCCATCACCTCAAGGGATGCACCGACAATCGGAGCCAGGTCGGTCTTGTTGATAATCAGCAGGTCGGATTTGGTGATACCAGGACCGCCTTTACGGGGAATTTTGTCTCCAGCGGATACGTCGATCACATAGAGGGTCAGGTCTGACAGTTCCGGGCTGAAAGTAGCACTCAGGTTGTCACCGCCACTTTCCACAAACACCACATCCAGAGCGCCGTGGCGCTCCACCAGCTGATCGATAGCCGCAAGGTTCATGGAGGCATCTTCACGAATGGCGGTATGCGGGCAGCCACCGGTTTCGACACCCAGAATCCGATCCGCACTCAGGGCTTCATGTTCAGTCAGAAATTTCGCATCTTCTTTGGTGTAAATATCATTGGTGACGACAGCAATGTCGTAGTGATCACGCAAAGCGGCGCACAGTGAACGCAGCAATGCTGTTTTACCGGAGCCCACCGGGCCGCCAACACCGACGCGCAGTGTCTGTTTAGGTTTTGTCATGACATATCCTCGTACTTAATTTCTTATCGTGAGACGCTTTCCGGCCTGATGGTGAACAGGGTTCAGGAGCGGAAAAGTCGTGAATACATGTGTTCGTGTTGTGAGCTGGCGATGGCTAAAGCAGGTAAGCCTGCGCCAATCGCTTCCTCAGAAATCTCTTCCGCCTGTTCGATGGCGGTTTCCAGCTCGGGTTGCAGAGCAACCAGCAACTGCTGTGCCTGTGTCTGCCCCAGCGGTACCAGCTTGGTAGCCGCTGCGATCTGGTTTTCCAGCCAGGACCAGAGAAAGCCGTTGGCTGCCGCCCGATAGGGGATCTGCCAAAGAGACGCGGCCAAAGCGAACAGGCAGACAAAGCTGACCGATTCACTCTTGCTGAAGGGCTGGGCCATCTGCAGGCTGTTCATCAGCCGCATCAGGGCTTCACCCATGGCGGTATCCGTCAGGGTTAGTTCGTGGGTTTCCCGACAGGCCAGTGTCAGCTCGTTGATGCGCTTTAGCTCTTTAATACACTTTGACTCGGGCCAGTCTTCCTGAGCGCAGGCCTGCATTGAGAGCCTGAGCAGAGGAATATCCGTGCCCGAAAGCCCCAGATGCAGCTGTTCCCGAACCCAGTGTTCCACCTGATCCGCTTTGCGAATCCAGCCCGCGTCTATGGCGTACTCCATGCCGTGAGAGAAGGCATAGCCTCCCACCGGCAGACTGACTGAGGCCAGATGCATCAGGCGCACCAGACTCAGATCGGTCATCGCTGGCGCTGCTGATCCAGAGGCGTTATCCGGCTCAGTGTTCATGGTGATGTCCGTGAGCGTGGTCATGCTCATGTTGATGAGAATGGCCGTGGCCATGTCCGTGATCATCTGAGTGCCCATGATCATGACCGTGGGAGTGCCCGCCGAGGCCCTTAAAGTAAGCACCGTTTTCCGGCACAAACACCGCTTCGGTATGCACTATGGTCAGCTCCAACAGCTCCAGCATCTCCTCCAGCACATGATCCGGTGTGATGCGCAGCCAGCGTTCACCGACCTGCAACTTCACATGCCGGTTGCCCAAGTGATAGCAGGCGCGGGCAAAGGTGTGCCAGTCATCGCAACGGGCTTCGGTGACGGGTTCTACCGCACCTTCTACTTTAACGATCTTGCCGCAGTGAGATTTCAGATATTCACCCACCTGCAGTGCGGTGCCGCGCTCCAGAAATACCCGGACTTCTTCTCCATCGGTACTGGTCAGGCGCAGGCGACCGCGATCCCGCTGCTCATGGTTCAGAGTTACTGTGGCATAGATAGGGCCTGCTTTTTCGGTGCCCAGTCGTTCGTAAATCTCAAGCATCTTGGTGCTCCTTTAAGAATTTTCCGGGCGTCATCAGAACAGGTTAAAGCGCTGGGCCAGCGGCAGTTCAGTCGCAGGCTCACAGGTCAGCAGTTCACCGTCAGCGCGTACCTCATAGGTTTGCGGGTCAACGGTGATATCCGGCTGCCAGTTGTTCAGCACCATGTCATTTTTGCTGATGTTGCGGGTATTACCGCAGGCTACCAGTTCACGGTTAAGGCCCAGTTTTTCCCGGATGCCGTTATCCAGCGCCGCTTTGGAGACAAAGGTGACGGAGGTTTGACTGGCGGCTTTGCCATGAGCACCGAACATAGGACGGTAGTGCACCGGTTGTGGCGTCGGGATGGAGGCGTTCGGATCGCCCATAGGGGCCGCGGCGATCATACCGCCCTTGATAATCATCGAAGGTTTGGTGGCGAAGAAGGCTGGTTTCCAAAGCACCAGATCTGCCAGCTTGCCCGGTTCAATGGAGCCGACTTCATGGGAAACACCGTGGGTAATCGCCGGGTTGATGGTGTACTTGGCGACATAACGACGGGCGCGGAAGTTATCGCAACCCACGTCCTTATCTTCCGGCAGCAGGCCAAACTGAGTCTTCATCTTGTGCGCGGTCTGCCAGGTGCGGGTCACCACTTCACCAACTCGGCCCATCGCCTGAGAATCGGAGGAGATCATAGAGAAGGCACCGCGATCGTGAAAAATATCTTCGGCAGCGATGGTTTCCTTACGGATACGGGAGTCAGCAAAGGCCACGTCTTCCGGAATCGAGCTGTCTAGGTGGTGACAGACCATCAGCATATCGAGGTGTTCATCCACCGTATTGACCGTGTAAGGGCGGGTCGGGTTGGTGGAGGAGGGCAGCACATTCGGGTAAGCACAGGCGCGAATAATATCCGGCGCGTGACCGCCACCAGCCCCTTCGGTGTGATAGGTGTGGATAACACGGCCTTTGAACGCGCCAATGGTGTCATCAACAAAACCGGATTCGTTCAGGGTGTCGGTATGGATCGCCACCTGCACATCATACTTTTCCGCCACGCTCAGGCAGCAGTCGATTGACGCCGGTGTTGTGCCCCAGTCTTCATGCAGCTTCAGACCGCAAACACCCGCTTCCAGCTGTTCTTCCAGCGCCTCTGGTTGGGACGCATTGCCCTTGCCCAGAAAGCCCAGATTCATTGGCATATCATCGGTACTTTGCAGCATCTTGCCGATATACCAGGGGCCCGGTGTACAGGTGGTCGCATTAGTACCGGTAGCTGGCCCTGTACCGCCGCCGATCATGGTGGTGACACCGCTCATCAGGGCTTCTTCGATCTGCTGCGGGCAGATAAAGTGAATATGAGCATCAATGCCGCCAGCGGTCAGAATCGAACCTTCCCCGGCGATCACCTCAGTACCCGGCCCAACGATGATATCCACATTGGCCTGAACATCCGGGTTACCGGCTTTACCGATCCGAACAATGCGACCGGCTTTGATACCCACATCACCTTTGACGATGCCCCAGTGATCCAGAATCACTGCGTTGGTGATCACCAGATCCATGGCACCTTCGCTGCCATCGGAGGGTTCGTTCACCTGCTGGCTCTGGCCCATGCCGTCACGGATCACCTTGCCGCCACCGAATTTCACTTCATCGCCATAAACGGTGAAATCTTTTTCTACCTGAATCCAGAGATCGGTATCGCCAAGCCGGACCTTGTCCCCTACGGTCGGGCCGAACATCTGGGCATAGGCGGTGCGGTCCATAGTGACAGATGAGGTTTCGGAACTGGAGTCCGAGCTACCTGACTCTTCAAGCGGGCCCATCACTTCACCGCGGAAGCCATAAATGGTTTTACTTCCGGCAAATTCTACCAGTTGCACTTCACGACCCTGACCGGGCTCGAAACGAACCGCTGTGCCGGAGGCTATATTCAGATGGAAGCCTTTGGCGGCTTCGCGATCAAAGCTCAGTGCCGGATTGGTTTCCGCAAAGTGATAATGGGAACCCACCTGAATCGGGCGGTCACCGGTGTTTTCGACCCGAAGGGTGATCACCTTGCGGCCTTCATTAAGCGTGATCTGCCCTGCTGCGGCTTTTACTTCGCCGGGGATAAAGAGGCCAGAGGTTAGTGAATCCTTATCAGTCATGGTGATCTCTCCTTAGCAGATAGGCTGATGAACGGTGACAAGCTTGGTGCCGTCGGGGAAGGTCGCTTCTACCTGAACCTCATGGATCAGTTCCGGCACGCCTTCCATCACCTGATCCGCATTAAGCAGGGTTTTGCCGTAGCTCATCAGCTCCGCTACGGTTTTTCCGTCACGGGCGCCTTCGATGATTTCCATAGTGATAAAGGCAACCGCCTCCGGATAATTCAGTTTCAGTCCACGGTTCAGGCGTCGTTCCGCCAGCAAGGCTGCGGTAAAGATCAGCAGCTTATCTTTCTCTCTTGGCAGTAGTTCCATAGTGACCTCTTGCAATGTGATCCTGACGGGCAGGTAATTTTTAATTCGGCGATTCAGCGTTTTGAATTCAGGCGCGTTTTGTTCAGGTATTGGTTACTCAGGTAGCCCAGATACGTGGCTCACAGGCATCGCGGTTGAGTAGTTCAGGGCGTACCTGTTTCCAGCATTCGATAAAGAGTTTGCGGGCTTTTTCCGAGCAGCGACCCAGATAGCGCACTATCACAAAGCCGTGATTCAGGGTGACGCCCGCGAGAAAATCCTCATCGAGGGATTTGTGCTGCTCGCAGCAATCCCGCAACCGGCGGATCAGGTTTTCCAGTACGGTTTCATCATCATTTAGTGGGGCATTAAAAGAGGGCGCATCGAATGGGCCGGCCACCATCATGGCGGTGATCGGATAACCTCTAAGACCTGCAAGGCTCTGCAGCATGCCGTTTTCCTGCTGATCGCCATCGACGACTAACCGTTCGCGCAGACAGAGCTTGCCATCGCGATAAATCTGCAGGTTTTGCTTCATCAGACTGCCGGGGGAAAAGGGTTGCTGACAGGCGGGCAGGCCGAGACTGGTGATCTCCCAGCCGATATAGCGGGCGTTTCCGGTCAGGTGAACCTGTGTATCCAGTTGCGTCATGGCACCGGGATAGATAATGCCTTCCAGTGGCAGCCATTCGAGGGAGGCATCATCTGCCAGATCA
Organism: Oceanospirillum sp.; assembly: GCF_982874595.1. Taxonomy (NCBI): domain Bacteria; kingdom Pseudomonadati; phylum Pseudomonadota; class Gammaproteobacteria; order Oceanospirillales; family Oceanospirillaceae; genus Oceanospirillum; species Oceanospirillum sp. Next base: position 19,410 of record NZ_CEYNZH010000008.1, read on the forward strand.
AAGCGCAGTATCTGATGCTGCAGGCTTTTATCAGCGCGTGCCTTATAAACCCGGCCTGCACCCGGCGTTGTAATCAGAGCAGAAGCTTGTTCATCCACATCGGCAGAGATGGTCAGGGTATCACCGGAAACCATGCCTCCCGGTGGATGCAGCAGATAGAGATGCGCCAGATTGCGCCCTTCAGGGTAAAAGGGCTTCTGCACATAAAGCGGGCCTTTATGTTCGCAACCTTTAAGGACTGAACCGCGCATTGTGCGGGCCAGCTTGAGTGCCAGTCGGGCTTCCCAATGGGAAGCCTGTGTTGTTATCACTGCCTGATTCATAGGGCTGTCTGTTTTATGTTTGCACTCTTTTGGTGCTTATTTTATTGGTTAAGATTTCTTGGTGCGCTTTATTGGTTGGCTAACCTACTGTTTTTATTGGGTTTTATTTTTTCTGGCGCACTGTAAATGGCTTTCTGTAACCTGTTGATGCAAATTCCCGACCAACTTTCGGTGTTTGGGATCCGGGGAATGCTAGAGAACAGCATCAATAAATTTCTGCAGTTCCGGCGTTTTGGGAGCGGCAAATACTTCCTTGGCATCACCGGATTCCCATATTTTTCCCTGATGCATAAAGATCACGCGATCTCCCACATCTCTTGCGAAATTCATCTCGTGCGTGACCAGCACAAGAGTCATGCCCTCTGCCGCCAGCTCTTCCAGAACATTCAGAACATCGCCAACCAGTTCCGGATCAAGGGCCGAGGTAATTTCATCGCACAGCAGCACCTTAGGCTGCATCGCCAGAGATCGGGCGATGGCAACCCTCTGCTGCTGTCCGCCTGATAACTCCTGAGGGTAGCTTGTGGCTTTATCTTTCAGTCCTACTTTTTCAAGCACCTGAAGCGCTAAGGCATCGGCTTTTTCCGCAGAGATTTTGCGAACCAGTTTGGGGGCCAGAGTAATGTTCTGGCTCACGGTCAGGTGTGGAAACAGGTTGAAACTTTGAAAGACCATGCCCACGCTTTTGCTCAGCTTTCTGATCTGTTCTTCGTCACTGGTCACCTCCATCTGGTCAACAGTGATGCCGCCTTTGTCATAGCCTTCCAGACCATTGATGCAACGAAGCAGAGTGCTTTTGCCTGAGCCACTTCGGCCAATAATAGAGATAACCTCACCGGCTTTAATTTTCAGATCGACACCTTTGAGTACATGGTTGTCGCCGTAATATTTATGAACGTTATCGATACTAACCAGTGACATTGAGTTTTCTCTCCAGATGACGGCTGGCTACAGATAGCGGGTAGCACAGCAGGAAATAGATCAGCGCAACCATGCCAAATACTTTGAAGGGTTCGAAGGTTGCGTTGTTGAGCATGGTTCCGGCTTTGGTTAATTCGACAAAGCCAATGATTGAGGCCAGAGCGGTGCCTTTAACGATCTGCACTGAAAATCCGACGGTAGGGGCTACGGCCACCTTCAATGCCTGAGGCAAAATAATGTGTCGCATGATTTCGAAGTAGCTGAGACCTAGGCAGCGTGAGGCCTCCCATTGGCCTTTGGGGAGTGATTCAATACAGCCACGCCAGATTTCAGACAGAAAGGCGCTACTGAACAGCGTCAGCGCCAGAGCTGCTGCTGTCCAGGGCGAGACATCGATGCCCAGAAGCGACAAGCCAAAAAAGACCAGAAACAGCTGCATCAGCAGAGGGGTACCCTGAAATAACTCGACATAAAGGCGGGCGACTTTGACTAATGCGGTTCTGCTGCTGATCTGCAGAAACGTTAAAATCAGGCCAACAGTTGCGCCGCCTAAAAAGGCGATCAGGGATAAAACAACCGTCCAGCGTGCGGCAAGAATCAGCGCCTGAAAGATATCCCAGTTGGTAAATTCATTCATCGTTGTGCCCTCAGATTAGGGAAGACAAGATAGTGAATCCCGTTAAAGAGCTGGCGCATTCCGATAGAGAGCAGAAGATAAACACCGGCCACCACAAAATAGACTTCAAAGCTCAGGAAGTTTCGGGATTGGATAAAGTTCGCGGCAAAGGTGAGTTCCTGAACCGAAATCTGTGACAGCACCGCAGATCCCAGCATGACGATGATGCACTGGCTGGTCAGAGCGGGATAAATTTTCTGAATAGCAGGCGGCAGTACGACGCGAACAAAGGTCTGAAAACGGGTTAGTCCAAGCACTTTAGCCGCTTCAATCTGGCCTTTTGGGGTTGCCTCAATACCCGCCCGGATAATCTCTGTACTGTAGGCTCCAAGGTTAATCACCATGGCCAGTACCCCCGCTTCCCAGGCTGATAATCTCAGCCCCAGTGCCGGCAGCCCAAAGAAGATAAAAAACAGCTGAACGATAAAGGGCGTGTTACGGATCAGTTCGACATAAACGCCAACGGCTTTGGATTTCAAAGAGGATTGCCCTGCCCGAGCTGCCGCACATAGGGTGCCTAAAAGGCACCCCAGAACGGTCGTTATCAGGGTAATCACAACGGTGGTAACAAGCCCATCCACCAGATTTTGCAGGTAGGGCAACAGGCCAGAAAACTGAAAGTTGTATGCCATGATGACTACCCCTTACTTACTTCAGCTCTTCAGGAAGGGGGGCCTTGAACCACTTAATCGACAGCTCATCAAGTTTCCCGCTTTGAATACCCTGAGCGACCAGCGTGTTCACTTTGCTCAACAGTTCTGGCTCGCTTTTGCGCATACCGATGTAGCAGGGTGAGTTTTTGATCATGAATTTGGATACCAGATCGCGGTTGGATTGACGCTCAGCGATTTTGGCTGCGACCAGGTTACCGGTGGCAATAAACTCGACCTGACCGGAAAGGTAGGCCGAAATTGTGGTGTTGTTGTCTTCGAAGCGCTGAATGGTGACAGAGTCAGGCGCTACCTTGGTCAGCTCCAGATCTTCAACAGAGCCTCGGGTGACACCGACAACTTTTCCGGCAAGATCGGCCGGAGATTTAACGGTGGCCTCGCTTTCACCAAAAACACCCAGGAAGAAAGGCGCATAGGCGCGGGAAAAGTCGACGACTTTCTCACGCTCAGCATTTTTTCCCATGCTGGAGATCACCAGATCCACTTTACCGGTTTGCAGATAAGGAATTCGGTTCGCACTGGTAACGGGAACCAGCTTAAGTTTCAGCTTCATGCTCTCAGCCAGAAATGCAGCCATGTCCACATCGTAGCCGACCGGTTGCAGATCCTTTCCAACAGAGCCAAAAGGTGGGAAGTCCTGTGGTACTGCAACCACCAGCTCCCCCCGTTCCTGAATTGTTGAAAGTTGATTGGCCTGAGCATTCAGGGCCGCTAACGATAGAGTCACAGCGCCAACAAGTTTGATGCAGTTACCCAGAAGGGATTTTCCGTTGCGAAAGAGTTTTGTTGCTTTCATTGTGCATAGCCTCTTTTGTTTCATTTGTGTTTTTCTTTGAATCATTTGTTTCATAGATAAAGCAATGAAGAGGCCATGTTTTTTAACTGTTTGAAATGTAAGGGGTATTTTTATTTTCTTAGCGTATTGAAAAAAATAAACAACGCAAAATGCACCGATGTTGTGCTTTGAGGGCAACATCAGTGCATGGTGAGATATCTTGGTGTGTTTTTAAGCTTTAGCTCGGAGCCGGATGCTCTTTTATCCAGTGGTTTGCGATATCAACCCTTCGGGTGATCCAGATATCGTCAAAGCTTTGCAGGTAATCCAGAAAGCGTTGCAGGGCGCGGAAGCGTCCGGGTTTACCGATCAGGCGACAGTGCAAGCCGATGGACATCATTGCCGGGCGTGTTGCTCCTTCTTCATACATCACATCAAAGCTGTCCTTCAGATAGCGGTAGAATTCATCACCCTCAGAAAATCCCTGAGAGGATGAGAAGCGCATATCGTTACAGTCCAGCGTGTAGGGGATAACCAGATGCTGTCGGGTTTCACCGGTTGAGGTTGTAACCGGAGTCCAGAAAGGCAGGTCATCGCCATAGTAATCGGAGTCATACAGAAAGCCTCCATGCTCAACAACCAGCTGACGGGTGTTGGGAGAGTCCCGTCCTGTGTACCAGCCCAGAGGCGTTTCCCCTGTCATCTGTTCCAGCATACGAACGGCTTCTTTCATGTGTTCCCGCTCGATATGTTCCGGCATGTCCTGATAGTGAATCCAGCGCAGGCCATGGCAGGCGATTTCGTGGCCCTGATCTATAAAAGCCTGGGTCACTTCAGGGTTTCTTGCCAGTGCCATCGCAACGCCAAAAATGGTCATGGGCAGCTGACGCTTTTCAAACTCTCTGAGGATGCGCCATACCCCGACACGGGAGCCGTACTCGTACAACGACTCCATGCTCATATGGCGGCTTGTGTAAGGCTGGGCTCCGGCTATTTCCGACAGAAAGGTTTCGGCATGGGGGTCGCCGTGAAGTACAGAATTTTCACCGCCTTCCTCATAATTGAGTACGAACTGAACCGCCAGTTTGGCCTGGTTGGGCCAGTTGGCATTAGGCGGGTTAGCGCCGTAACCCTTCATATCTCTGGGATAATTGCTACTCATCCTTATTCACCTGCTGTCGTTTTATCTTCAGCGGGCTGATAGGTGCAGTGCTTGCTGGTGGATAGTCCGCAACGCAGCAGGCCTTCGATCAGACTGATACCTGCTCTGACGCCATCAATCACCGGAACCTGCAGGGCATCCTGCAACTTCTTTTGCAGAATGGTCAGGCCGGCACAGCCGAGAACCAGTACCTCCGATTCATCCTGTTCCAGAATCTGCTGGCAACGTTGCAGCAGAATCGGGAACCATTCCGGTTCGAGAAATTTTTCCAGATCAAGCACAGGTGTTTTCATGGCATGTACACCCCGGCAGTGGGTGGCAAAGCCATATTGATGGGCATTACGCTCCAGAATATGCACCGACTTCTGTTGTGCTGTCAGCACCGAAAAGCCTGCGCCTAAAAGGGTTGCTGTGTGCATGGCGGCTTCACCGATACCCAGAACCGGAGCGGGTGTGATCTCACGGCAGGCATCAAGACCGGTGTCGTCTGCACAGGCGATCAGATAACCCTGTGATGGGTTGCTTTGCAGGCTTTTCAGTACGCCTACGGTGGCAAGAGCGCCATCATAAAAACCTTCCACACTGGCAACGCCTGAAGGCGCGCAGACAACCTTCAGCTGGGTATCATTCAGGGCTACCTGTTGGCAGCTGGTTTCAATAACCTGGCGCATCGCTTTGCTGGTGTTGGGGTTTATAACGCAAATGGTCTGTGACATAGATATTCCGATGGCTTAGTTAAGGGTTTTAGCCCGATGCTTTTTCAGCAGGTGAACAGCAAACATGGCGCAAAAGATCAGACTGAAAGAGAACAGAGTGGTAACCGTACCCAATGCATAGAGCACAGGAGAGGTGACGTTGGTGGTCATGCCGTAGATCTCCAGCGGCAAGGTGTTATAGGTGCCGGAGGTCATCAGTGTGCGGGCAAACTCGTCATAGGAGAGGGTGAAGCCAAACAGGCTGACACCGATCAGACTCGGCAGAACCAGAGGAAATACCACAAAACGGAAGGTCTGCCAGGAGGTTGCACCCATATCCATAGCCGCAGCTTCATAGCTGCGGTTAAAGCGGTTGAATACCGCAAACATAATCAGCAGGCCAAAGGGCAGCGTCCAGGTCAGATGAGCACCAAAAGCCGAGGTGTACCAGGTTGGTGCAATACCCAAACGGTCAAACATGATGCCGATCCCCAGGCTGATCAGAATAGAGGGCAGGATCAGGCTAACCAGAGAGAGATAAAACAGTGCATCACTGCCTTTAAATTTGCGGCGATATGCCAGGCCTGCCAGTAGTGAAAATGCCGCGGTGCAGATCATGACCGCAAAACCCAGCAATACAGAGCGGAACAAAGAGCCGCCAAAATCACCCACCTGCTGGGGTTCAAACAGCTGACGGAACCAGTGGAGTGACACCCCGTTCATCGGGAAAGTCAGGCCACCGTTAGGGCCCTGGAATGACAAAATGGCAATGGTCACTGTCGGTCCGTAAAGAAAGACCAGAAATAGCATAAAAAACAGAGTCAGAGGCACAAAGCCCGGCTTATGTCGTTGGTTAATGCGAGCCATGGTTTTACAGCTCCTTCTTGATATTGATAAAGCGGAACATCACGCTGAGCATAATCAGCACGGTTCCCAGCAGGACGATGGCGTTTGCGGCAGCCGCAGGGTATTGCAGCAGAGAGATCTCATTGCGGATCAGAACGCCCACGGAAGCACTCAGACCCCCGCTCATCATAGTGACGGTAATAAAGTCGCCCATCACCAGCGTCATCACGAAGATGGAGCCGATCGCCAGACCGGATTTGCACAGCGGCAGAATAACGTGGGTAATGGTTTGAAAAGCGCTGGCGCCGGAGTCGATGGCGGCCTCTACCAGATTGCGGTCGATACGCATCATAGAGTTAAAAACGGGAACAACCACAAACAGGGTATACAGGTGAACAAAGGCCAGAATGACACTGAAATCACTGTACAACAGCCACTCGATGGGCTCGTCGATAATGTGGGTTTCCAGTAAGGCTGAATTCACCAGACCGTTGCGCCCCAGTAACGGAATCCAGGAGATCATACGGATGATATTGGATGTCAGGAACGGTACCGTACAGGCGATAAACAGCAGGCTCTGTACGAAGGAATTTTTGACATAAAAAGCGATGTAATAAGCCACCGTAAAACCGATCAGCAAGGTGATGATCAGTGTTGAAACGGCATAGAACAGAGTCTTCAGATATGCGCTGTAAGTCACCGATGATGTCAGAAGAAATTCATAGTTTTCAGTAATAAAATCCGGCAGAAGCCGGTAAGAATCGTAATCCCAGAAGCTCACCACAAAGATGGTCAGAATCGGGAAAAGCAAAAATAACAAAATAACCAGAGCCAGCGGTGCGGCCTGAAAGTAACTGATGTATCGAGAAAAAAAGCGCATTGAATCTGCTCCGATAAATTGAGGCGGGAGGCCGTAGCCCCCGCCTTATCTCTGATGGCTGTATCGCGTTAAGAGGCGATAAACTCATTCCATTTTCTGAGCATGTACTTGTTTTCATCCATGACAGAGTTCCAGCAGGCCACGGAGCTCATACGCTCCCAGTAAGAGCCACCGTCACGCACCGCACCGGCTTTTTCCATCACCTTACCTTCAGGACTCAGAATGTCGCCCTGTGCCGGTTTACCTTCAATCCAGTAACCCCATTCATCAGCCGTCATATACTGTTTTGAGGTGGACGGTGCCGCAGAGTAGTAGCCCTGACGGTTCAGGTAAGCACCGACCCAACCAGACAGATACCAGTCGATATATTCATAAGCGGCATCCAGCTCAATACCACTCAGATGCTTCGCAAGACCGATACCACCGCCCCATGAACGGTAACCTTCCTGTAGTGGTTGATAGCGGCACTCGATACCCTTTGAGCGAACCGCGGCAACTGCCGGAGACCACATAGACTGAATCACCACTTCACCGGAAGACATCAGGTTGACGGACTCATCAAAGCTCTTCCAGAACGCACGGAACTGACCCTGTGATTTGGCTTCTTTCAGAATGGCGATGGTTTGGTCGATCTCAGCACGGGTCATGTTGCCTTTGTCGGCGTATTTGATCTCACCCATGGATTCGCAAATCATCGCGGCATCCATAATGCCGATGGCCGGAATGTTCAGAATGGAAGTCTTACCACGGAATGCCGGGTCCATAATGTCACGCCAGTTGGTAATCGGGCGGCCGACCAGATCCGGACGAATACCCAGCGTGTCTGCGTTATAAATAGTCGGAACCAGCGTCATCCAGCGGGTTGGGTTATCCGCAAACTCAGTCGAGTTTGCGCCTTCAACAAAACCGACAGTATGAGGGGCGGTGCCCTGAGCGATCACAGAATCCGGGGTCAGCTTACCGTTGATGAAAAGCGGTGCGATCTTGTCGAAGTTTTTCAGACGGTGAGTATCCATCGCCTGCATGGTGCCGGCCGGGAAAACCTTCTTACAGATCCAGTATTCGATATCGGCAATGTCGAAAGAGCGGGGCTGAGTCACGGTGCGCTGTGCTACGGCATCGGAATCCAGAGCGGTTAATTCCAGATTGATACCCAGATCTTCCTTGGCTTTCTGCGCGATGGCATTGAGGTTAGAAACCCCGGTACCAAACTGACGCAGTGTGATGTTTTTGATGTTCTGTGCCCAGATCATCGGAAAGCCAGTAATGGCTCCTGACCCAACGGCAGCACCACTTAAAGCACCTGCGGCTTTAATAAAGGTGCGGCGTGACATACCTTTTTTTTCTGGCGTTGTTGAAACCGTTTCTGTTTCGGCTCCGGTAACTTCGCTTGGGTTTTTCACATCATCTTTCATAACAGCCTCTCTGGCATATTGAGTTGTTTTATCTAGGGTTAACTCTTGTTGTTATTGCTGGTGTTTTTTTGGGACCGCTTATTGAGTTATTGCAGGGGGTTCAGTTGATCGTTTTGCCATCCCAGATAGGCGGTATCACCGGGGCTAAAGGGGTGGCTGAGAAAGTCCGAGTCATTCTGGTAAACAGAAAGACAAAACTGATCGCCAAGCTGACACTTCAGATGGATGTAGCTGCCGAGGTACTCCACATCTTCGATACGGGCCGATGTTTCCAGAGCGCCTGCAAAGGGGGTGGGAGCGATCTGAATACGGTCGCAGCGTAGCGAAACTGTCCGCTCCAGTGATTCATCTGAGTGAAGTGCCGGTGGCAGTTCGATGCTGACGGCCTGGTCCGGGCTGAAGCGGTTTGCTTCCTGCTTACCGGTAATGATGTTGTGACCACCAATAAAGCTGGCTACAAAGGCTGTTTTTGGTCGGGTAAAGATGCCGACAGGGGTGTCCACCTGCTCAATATGGCCATGGTTCATCACCACCACCTGATCCGACAGCGCAAAGGCCTCTTCCTGAGAGTGGGTCACATGGATAAAGGTGATCCCCAGCTTCTGCTGGATACGCTTGAGTTCGGTACGCATTTTGGCACGCAGAAAGGGGTCAAGTGCCGACAGAGGTTCATCCAGCAGGATCACTTCCGGTTCGTTAATCAGGGCTCGGGCCAGGGCAACACGCTGCTGCTGACCACCGGACATCTGCTCCGGAAACGCTTCTGCAAAATTCCCCATATTCACCAGATCCAGCATCTTGCGTGCCCGGTTATGGCGCTCTTCTTTCGATACACCGCTAATCTTCAGACTGAAAGCCACGTTATCCAGGCTGTTGAGATGTGGGAAAAGTGCATAGTTCTGGAACATTAGTGCCGTGCCCCGCTCTCTCGGAGGCAGGTCAGTAACGTTACGGTTGTTCAGCAGAATGTCACCTTCGGAAGCGGCTTCGTGACCAGCGATCATGCGTAGCGTTGTGGATTTACCGCAACCACTGGGGCCCAGAAGACAGCAATAGCTGCCGCCGGGAATTTTCAGATTGATCTCTTTTACCGCCAGACTCTCGTCGTAACGCTTGGATACCCCAACTAGCTCAACAGAACCTTTACTCATAGCTTTTTCCAAATTGTTAGCAATCTTTGGTTCTTCTGTTAGCGATAAGTGTGCCAAACAATTCAACGTGTTTATAACGGGTTGTTTTTATTAGATTTGTTGATTAAATGAGGCCTGTAAAGGTGTTTTTAAGCTGTTTTTATGCACTTAAATTGTGCTTTATGCTCTGTGATAGGGCGTTATTAAAGTGCTTTTCAGTGATGATTGTTCAACTATTTTTGCTATAATTGTTAACAATTTAGGCTGATGAGGATGTTTTAATGGCGACCAGAGCCCAGCAGGAAGTGCAGCGTATTGTTGATGCGATCGCGGCTGCGATCTATGAACATCGCCTGCCACCAGGAGCCCGATTAACAGAAGCTAAGCTGGTAGACGTGCTCAGCGCAAACCGTAACCATGTCCGTGCAGCACTGCAGAAGTTATCGGTTGAGTATAAGGTGGTTGATATCTTCCCTAACCGGGGGGCCTTCGTCGCCCAGCCCACTGTTGAAGAGGCAAAAGATGTTTTTGATGCCCGCTGCGTGCTGGAAAAGGGTATCGTTTCTCTTGCTGTGGGTAAGCTCACGCCTTCACACAAACAACATCTTCAGAAACAGCTGGAAAAAGAAGCAGAAGCCATTCGCCATGGCGACCGCCGTGATATGGTGCGCGAGTCGGGGGCTTTCCACAGTTTGCTGGCGGATATTGCCGGTAATCAGGTATTGGCCGAGTTGCTCAGTCATCTGATTTTGCGCTCATCCCTGATTATTGCCTTGTACCAGCCAACGTCAGATGTGAAGTGCTCCTTACATGAGCATGAGGCTTTGCTTGAAGCGATATTCTCCGGTGATCATGAGGCAGCCAGTGCTCAGATGGGACGTCATATTCATGGTATTCAGGAGCATCTGCCGTTGAAAAACCGTGAGGTTGAGATCGATCTTGAAAAGGCGCTCAGTTTTTAAGTCCGAATCTCCAGTTCTTAATGTCTGCGCATAAAAAAAGCAGATACGAATCGCTTCGTATCTGCTAAAAACATTGCCTTGCGGGCAATGAAGGGTGTGTCCCGTTAAAGGTCAGTCTGTTCAGATGTTAAGAGGGCAGAGATGATGGATAAGCAATCCACACGTCTGAATCCGGACGTTGTATTTCATTGCAGTTATCTTTGTCTCCCTGGCGATCTACCACCAGCAACTCATCATCATCTTCCAGGGTGATCAGCGGGTAGTGCCATGTGCCTGCTGCGTAATTAACACCCTGTGATCCATCGCTGATAAATAACGCGAGATCACCTTGTTCCACGGCCTGTGCCGAAGCCGCAACAAGAATCAGAAAGGGTCTGCCTTTCAATGGAATAAATGCCTGAGAGCCAAAGGGATGCTGCTCCATCATCTCTACCCGAAACGGAAAAGCATTCGCGACGGGTTTACGGAAAATACTGATAATGGCCCGCCCGTCTTCCGGCCCTGTCTCGACATTAGCCATTTGGTGATAGCGCTCGGTACTGCCGCCATTGATCAGAAAATGCGTATGCTGTTTCCGGTCAATCACCTCGCCATAAGGCGCAAAAGCTTCTGCTGTCAGCAGCTGAGGTTGCAGTGACTTTGACGTTGATTCGGGTGTCAGACGGGACATAGCGTTATTCCTCTGTTATTCCCCGATGGTGCCCAGAACACGAATGCGACTGACGCCACCATCCGGGAAAATATTCAGCCGAATATGGCTCACCCGGCCCAGCTGTTTCAGTTGATCCCGGAAGTGATGCTCGCTGTCCATGCTCAGTTTCTGTGACGGCAACAGCTCTTCCCAATACAGGCTCTGTGCCGGTAGCTGCTCATCAGTGCCGCCCTCAACAAAGCCTGCCTGAATTGAGCAGGAGTCGGGGAAGTTGCCTTTAAAGTGGCAGGTATCAATCAACACTTCTTCAATCTTGCCGGGGTGGCCCAGGGCAATAATCACCCAGTCATAACCCGGTGTACGGCGTCGGGCGGTTTCCCAGCCGTCACCCATATTCACACCGCGCCCCGGATTCAACAGGTTGCTGATGGTGCCGTAATGCTCATCGGAACAGGCCAGGGCACGGCCCCCATTAAGAACCGATGCCAGATCTGTTAACTCAGCTGTGGCGTGTTTTTCCCAATCTTTATAGGGGCGGCCATAGCAACGGAAACGGGCTACACCGCCATCGGGGAAGATATTCAGCTTGAGATGAGTCCAGGGTTGTTCCTGATTCAGGCACTCAAACAGGTTGTGACTGTCACCCTGCAGGTTGCTATCTGACAGAATTTTGGTCCACTGGGTGTTCGCATCCGGCTCCGCATTTGGGCTGAAGCAAGCTTCAACCGATGCTGAAGGCGGATAATTACCGGTGAAGAACTGAGTGTCGATATCACAGGCTTCAATAAAGCCGGGTGCGCCCAGTTTAATAATGGCGTAATCGAAGCCGGAGGAACGCTTTCGACGGCTCTCCCAGCCATCCATCCATTTACCGTTATCATCGTAAACCCCCTCTTTCCACACAGGTGGCTCGGGGTTCAGCATACGGTTGGCTTCTGCAAACCAGTCATCAGTCACATAAACAACCTGAGTACCTAGGCGGGCGTCGGTCAGGTTGGTGTGGTAGCGATATTTAGAGAGTTCCTGTGTCATCTTGGCTTCCATTGAAACTTTTGATTCATTTTGATTTTTGATTGCAACAACGGTGCCACTATCAGATGGAGATTCAGGCGGACGGGTTTTATCGCTTTTGACGGCACACGAAGCCGCTTTTTTAAGAAAAAGCATCGGGTTTTATGCATTAAACTGGGGCGAATAAGGCGAGGTTTGTACGGTTTTGCACCTGATTGGAACAAAAGTTTCTTTGTGAAATTTTTGTTGCAAAGAAAACGCTGCCGGTGGCTCTTTTTTAGGTAAGATAGCGAGAGTCATCTTATAAAGTTCGAACCGCAGTCAGTAAGGGAGATATCAATTGGCAGACCTGATTGAGATTATTCAGCGTGAATACAGCGAGTTTTCCCCCAGCGAGCGGCGTATTGCTAACTTTATTCTCAGTCATCAGGATGATCTGGCGACCTACAACTCTGTTGAACTCAGTAAAGAGTGTCAGACCTCAAAAGCGACCATCAGTCGTTTGTTCAAACGCTTGGGGTTTAAGAGTTTCCGCGATGCCCGAAATGCCATGCGGGATCTTCGGCGTGCCGGTGTGCCTATGGCTCGTGATGCTTCTCTTAATAATGAGTCGCTGACCAGCCAGCATTTTGCTTCTGAGATCAGTAATATTGAGCGGCTGCAGAGTTTGTTGCAGCATCAGCCTTTGGATCAGATTGTTAGTGCACTGTCAGAGGCCAGGAAGATCGCTGTAATCGGTTTTCGTAACGCTTATCCTGTGGCGCTGCATCTCAGACAGCAGCTGATACAGAGCAGAGATCAGGTCAACCTGCTGCCTCAACCGGGACAAACCCTCGGGGAGGATCTGGTTGATTACGGGGATAACGATCTTGTGGTGGTGATGGCTTTTCATCGCCGTCCGGAAGTGACCAAGCGTCTGATTCAGGTGCTTTCTGATCATCCTGCCCGGGTCATTATTTTTGCTGAAGAAAATAGCGGGCTGAACTGTCGTGGCTCGGATTGGCTGTTTGAGATTCCGTTAGAAACGGTGTCGGCTTTTGACAGCTACGCCTTACCCATGAGTATGGTCAGCCTGCTGAGTAATCAGGTCTTCCATCGTCGACTGGAGCAAGGTCAGCAGCGGGTTACCGCGATTAATCAGCTCTATGATGAGTTGAATGAACTGGATCTGAGCTGATAAAGAAAAGCGGGAGCCCAGCTCCCGCTTCAGGTCGAACCGGCTAACGGCATTTATTCAACCGGCTAACGGCACTTATTCAACCCGCTGAGGGCTTTAAACCGCCAGATACTGACGGATCAGCTCATCATTCAGGTTGGCCATTTTGTCGCTGGCAACCACCCGGCCTTTTTCCATCAGACGGAACTCTTTACCCACCCTGCGGGCAAAGCCCAGTTTCTGCTCTACCAGAATCACGGTTAGTCCTTCCTCCTCATTAAGCTTGAGGATGACATCACCGATCTGCTTTACGATGTTGGGCTGAATACCTTCGTTGGGTTCATCCAGAATCAGCACCTTGGGTTCCAGAACCAAGGCCCGTCCAATGGCCAGTTGTTGCTGTTGGCCACCGGACAGGTCGCCACCGCGACGATGCAGCATCTCTTTCAGTACCGGAAACAGCTCGAAGATTTTTTCCGGAATGTCACCTGAGGTATCTCCGGTTCGGCTTTTACGCACCGGCAGGCCGATACGCAGGTTCTCTTCCACGGTAAGCATGGGGAAAATGTCCCGCCCTTGTGGCACATAACCGATACCACCGGGGGCGCGGTTTTCAGCACTTTGGGTGTGCAGAGGCTTTCCGTCTAACAGAATCTCACCACTTGAGATCGGCAGTAGTCCCATCAGGCATTTCAGCAGCGTGGTTTTACCCACACCGTTCCGACCCATAATGCAGGTGCAGGAACCGGCTTCGATATCCAGATTCAGATCCCACAGAATCTGGGTTCCGCCATAGAGCTGATTCACATTGTTAATGGCGATCATGCTTCTTCCCCCAGATAAACTTCGATCACATCTTTATTGCTCTGTATCTGATCCATAGTGCCTTCGGCCAGCACTGAGCCCTGGTGCAATACGGTGACAGTGCGGGCAATGCTGCGCACAAACTCCATATCATGTTCCACCACGATAACCGTGTGTTTGCCCGCCAGAGACTGCAGCAATTCTGCGGTGCGTTCAGTCTCTTCAGCGGTCATACCGGCAACGGGTTCATCAATCAGCAGCAGGCGGGGTTCAGCCATCAGCAGCATGCCGATCTCCAGCCACTGCTTCTGGCCGTGGGAGAGGGCTCCTGCTGCCATAAAACGCTGTTCTTTCAGGCCGATAACGCCTAACACATGATCGATACGGTCGATCTCGCTGGGAGTGAGTCTGGCCATCAGCACCGGTAACACTTTCTTGCTGGTTTTCAGGGACAGCTCCAGATTGTCGAACACGGTATGGGCTTCAAACACCGTGGGTTTCTGAAACTTACGACCGATGCCAAGCTCGGCTATAGCGGGCTCCTGATGCTCCAGCAAATTGTGATTCTGGCCGAAATAGACACTACCGGAATCCGGTTTGGTTTTACCGGTAATCACATCCATCAGAGTGGTTTTACCCGCACCGTTGGCGCCGATCAGGCAGCGCAGTTCACCATCATTGATATAAAGGTTGAGATTGTTGAGTGCCTTAAAGCCATCGAAGCTCAGATTGAGGTCTTCCACATAGAGAATCATCTGATGGGAAACATCGATCTTTTTCTCAGCGGGCATCAGAAAAGGCCACACCTGATCCCGGCGCATCAGCTCTTTTCCGCTCTCTTTCAGTTGGGTCAGGGCGCTCATGAATGAACCTCCTTGGGCTGATGATTTGCGCGTGTTTGTATAGTCGGTGCTTGGCTTTTGGATGTTGGGCTTTTAGGTGAGGTGTCCAGGCGCTGTTTCAGCTGATCGAAAACACCCATCAGACCTTTCGGTAGATACAGGGTGACGAGCACGAAGAGAGCGCCCAGCGCGAACAGCCAGCCGTCCGGCATAATGGCGGTGAAGCGTGTCTTGGCGTAATTCACCAGCAGGGCTCCGATAATGGCACCGATCAGCGTGCCCCGGCCGCCAACGGCCACCCAGATCACGATCTCAATAGAGTTGATTGGTGAGAATTCACCGGGATTGATAATGCCCACCTGAGGAACATAAAGTGCCCCGGCGATTGCTGCGATCACGGCGGAGTAGACAAACAGCCAAACCTTGTAGGTATCGGTACGGTAACCAAGAAAACGGGCGCGGGCTTCACCATCACGAATCGCAACCACCACCTTGCCGAGACGGGATTTCATAATCCAGTGGCTGGTGATCAGTGTCAGTGACAGCAGCAAAGCCGTGGTGACAAAAAGACCAATTCGGGTGCTGTCTGCCTGCAGGTCAAAGCCGAGCAGATCTTTAAAGTCGGTCAGGCCGTTGTTGCCGCCAAAGCCCATCTCGTTGCGGAAGAACGCGAGCATCAGGGCGTAGGTCAGCGCCTGCGTCATAATGGAAAGGTAAACCCCGGTCACCCGTGAGCGGAACGCCAGCCAGCCAAAGATATAGGCCAGAACACCGGGAACCAGAAGCGCCATCAGCATGGCGAACCAGAACTGATCCATGCCCAGCCAGAACCAGGGCAGCTCTTTCCAGTCCAGAAACACCATAAAGTCCGGCAGTTCCGGGTGACCGTAGACACCACGATCACCGATCTGACGCATCAGATACATCCCCATGCCGTAGCCGCCCAGTGCGAAGAAAGCACCATGGCCCAGACTGAGAATACCGCAATAGCCCCAGATCACATCCACCGCCAGGGCCAGCATGGCGTAGCTCAGATACTTGCCCAGCAGGGTGATGCTGTAGGTGCTGACATGTAGTGCCGAAGATTCCGGCAACAGCAGGTTAGACGCGGAAGCCAGTGCCGTAACCAGTAGCAGGATGATGACAAAAGGTGCCACCCGACCACCGGGTTGTCCCCGGTCTTTGAACAGAGGATTAAACAGAGATTGCATCATAGCGGGCATGCTCTTGATATCGGAGGTACTCATTCTGCAGCCCTCCCTTTTTGCGGGAAGAGGCCTTTAGGACGTTTCTGGATAAAGAGGATGATAAAGACCAGAACCAGAATGCTGGCCAGAACCGCACCGGTAACAGGTTCCAGGAACTTGTTGGCGATACCCAGGGAGAAGGCTGCCACCAGCGTACCCAGCAGGTTGCCCACGCCACCAAACACCACCACCATAAAGGAGTCGATGATGTAAGCCTGACCCAGATTCGGACCTACATTGGTCAGCTGACTCAGAGCGACACCGGCGATACCAGCGATACCGGAACCCAGTCCAAAGGTCAGAGCATCGACACGGGCGGAGCGAACACCCATGGCCCGGGCCATATCACGGTTCTGCGAAACGGCACGAACATTCAGACCCAGATTGGTTTTCTTCAGAATCATCTGCAGCAGGAAGAAAACGATCAGGGCAAACGCCAGAATATAAAGGCGGTTCAGGGTCAGAGAGAGCACAGGGTTGATTTCAAGGGAGCCGCTCATCCACTCTGGGGAAGCCACCTGACGGTTCAGGGGGGAGAAGATGGTTCGCACCAGCTGCTGCAGAATCAGGCTGATACCAAAGGTTGCCAGCAGGGTTTCCAGTGGGCGGCCATGAAGGTGACGAATCACACCCCGTTCAATGGCAATACCCATCAGGCCGGAAACCACAAAGGCCGCCGGAATCGCAACCCAGAGGGAGTATTCGATATGGTTCGGCATCATCAGCTGAACCACATAAGTGGTGTAAGCCCCCAGCATAATCATCTCACCGTGGGCCATGTTGATCACGCCCATCACACCAAAGGTGATGGCAAGGCCGATGGCGGCCAGCAGCAGAACAGAGCCCAGGCTCAGGCCGAAAAACAGCTGATCGATAAAGGCGTAAAATTCGATTTTGTCTTCAATTCCCACAAGGGCTTTTGCGGCCGCTGCGCTAACGCTCTTGTGGTAGTCACTGTGCTCCGGTGACATGGTGGCGTAGCGGTTCAGCAGAATGCGCACATCATTTTCCAGACTGCTTTCCAGCGTCTGAATAGCGTTCAGTTTATCCACAGCCTCAGGCGCGTTGCTGAGCTTGTGGATCGCCAGCGCCAGATCCATCACCTCTTTGACCTGATTATTGGCTTCGGTCAGGCGGCGTTCGCTGATCATGGAAACTGTGTCGGCATCCAGATCCGACAGTAGGCTGCGCACTGCACTTTCACGCACAGCAGCGGACTGTGATGACAGTTGCAGGCGGGCAATTGCGCCTCTGAGGTGGCTGCGAAGTCTGTTGTTGACCCGAATCTTCTTGATGGCGCTTTTCTTAAGGGCCGGTAACGGCTCGCCATCCAGCATACGGACAAAGCGGGTCTCTCCGTTCTGCTCATTAACGGCGATGACCTGGCGGTCGGCTTTGATGTAATAAAGATCACCACCTAGCATGGCCTGAAAAACCGGCAGCACCCGGTCTGAGCCGGTTGCTTCAAGTTGCTCAAGAACAGGGATCGCCTTGGTCAGACTTTTTTCGGTCAGTTCAGCCAGCAGGGGCTGAATTTGGGTTGAGTTGGCCAGAGCAGGCTGGGCCAGCGCAAAGCTCAGCCAAACGCTTAGCAACGCACAAAGAGAGAGAAATCGTTTCACAACAGGACTCCAGAAAACGGCGGTCACTTTTCGTTGTTTGTGCTCTGGCTTTCCGGTGGTTCATCTGTTTCGGGAGGCGAAGAACCGGAAGAAAGAGAGCAGAAAAGTGACCGCGAAAAACCTGAAATCCTTGTGAAGGGCAAGGATTTCAGGAGTTACCGCAGGACTGCTCAAAAGAGCAGTCGGTGTGAAGAGGATTAGTAGTTCTGGCCGGAGCAGGTACGGGTTACGACGTTGTAGTTGCCGCAGGTTACCGGAGCTGTCCAGTCAGAGATCAGGTCTTTGGAACCCGGCAGGAAGTCAGACCACGCATCACCCGGTACGACACCTTCGGTTTCCCAAACCACTTCGAACTGACCGTTGTCCTGAATCTCACCGATCAGAACCGGCTTGCTCAGGTGGTGGTTCTTGTTCATCTTGGCGATGCCGCCCGTCAGGTTAGGGGTTGTCTGGCCGATCATCGCCTGCTCTACCGCATCAACATCTGTGGTGCCGGCTTTTTGTACGGCCTGAGTCCACATCTTGAAGCCGATATAGGTCGCTTCCATCGGATCGTTTGTTACCCGCTTGGAATCACCGATAAAGGACTTCCAGTTTTTGATGAACTCTGCGTTTGCCTCGGTATCCACGCTCTGGAAGTAGTTCCAGGCTGCCAGATGGCCAACAAGCGGTTTGGTATCGATACCGGAAAGTTCTTCTTCACCCACAGAGAAGGCAACAACCGGGATATCTTCAGAAGAGATGCCCTGATTACCCAGCTCTTTGTAGAAAGGAACGTTGGCGTCACCGTTGATGGTCGAAACCACAGCGGTCTTTTTACCCATGCTGCCGAACTTGCTGATATCGGAAACGATGGACTGCCAGTCGGAGTGACCAAATGGCGTGTAATTCACCATGATGTCTTTTTCAGCCACACCTTTGGATTTCAGGTAGGCTTCCAGAATCTTGTTGGTGGTACGTGGATAAACATAGTCGGTGCCCGCCAGAACCCAACGCTCAACTTCCAGTTCATTCATCAGGTAATCCACAGCCGGAATCGCCTGCTGGTTTGGCGCAGCACCAGTGTAGAAAACGTTTTTGGAAGACTCTTCGCCTTCGTACTGAACCGGATAGAACATCAGACCGTTCAGCTCTTCCAGAACCGGCAGAGCAGATTTACGGGAAACAGAAGTCCAGCTGCCGAAGATCACATCAACCTTCTCTTTAGTCAGCAGCTCACGGGCCTTTTCAGCAAACAGGGGCCAGTTAGAAGCCGGGTCAACCACAACCGCTTCCAGCTGTTTACCCAGCAGACCGCCTTTCTTGTTCTGCTCTTCCACCATCATCAGAACGGTGTCTTTCAGTGTGGTTTCACTGATCGCCATCGTACCGGACAGAGAGTGCAGAACACCGACCTTGATTGTATCTGCTGCCAGCGTACCGAAACTCACCAGACTGGTGCCCATTGCCAGAGCTACACCTGCAACCATCGTTTTCATTTTCATGCTGTACCTTCCCGTGCCAATCGAAATGTTGGGATGCTTTTTTTAATGCATCGTCTGAAGTTGATTCGATTATTGGGCAAGGCTCGCAGGTGCGGTATGGGGAGGATGACGCAGCGGGGTACGTCATTTGACGTAGTTGGCTTAAAGTACCTCATCGGGGACATTAATGTAGCTATGCGCCCTTAATGTGCGCTTATAGGGATATTAAGCAGTTAAGTATTCAACCCTCGGCGTGAGTTAGTTCTTTCAGGGCCACGGCTGCGGCTGAGGTTCGGTTTTCCACACCAAGTTTGGGGAAGATCTGTTCAAGGTGTTTGTTCACGGTGCGGGGACTCATCTCCAGAATCTCGCCAATATCACGATTGGTTTTGCCGTTGGCGATCCAGTAGAGCACTTCCGATTCCCGTTCGGTCAGTTGCAGAGCTGCTTTAAGCAGGGCGGCTCCGGTCGGCCTTTCTCCATCGAGCAGTTTCAGCAGGATGTCGCCATTACTCTGATGGCTAACAAGGCGGACGCTCAGGCGGTAATCCAGATCGCTCAGGCGTAGCTGGTGATCCGGCTCCGGATGATGGCTGAGCCAATGATTAACCTGAGGTGTGAAGTGTTGTTGTAGCCAGCTTTCATCAGCCCGGGCTTTAGCCAGCAGACCGTAAGACTGAGGCGTGGCCCATTGAATATTACCGCTGGTATCCACTGTCATCAGGTGTTGGCCGGTGCTATCCAGAGCGGACTGGGCACTGTTGGTCAGGCGGGCATTGGTCAGGTGAACTTTCATGCGGGCCAGCAGTTCGTGGGGGTTGATGGGCTTGACCAGATAATCCACGCCACCAGCTTCCAGTCCCCGCACGATATCGTCGGTATCATTCAGCCCCGTCATAAAGATCACGGGAATGGCGGCCAGTTCAGGATCTGCTTTGATCTGACGGCAGGCTTCAAAGCCGTCCATGTGCGGCATAATGGCATCCATCAGAATCATATCCGGCTTCATCTTGCGGGCGATATTCAGCGCCTGCCGACCTTCCAGTGCTACCAGCACATCCATTCCGGCGTCTTCCAGCGCATCGTTAATCAGGCTGAGGGCATCCGGTGAATCATCCACGACTAGGATGATATCGCTGCGGCTGATGACGGATGATTCCGTTTGCAGGGCCGGGAGAGTCATGGTTGAAGCTCCTTGTTGTTGTTTTTGTTGTTGGGTGATTCCGGTGTGGTGGGTGATTCCGATGCACCGAGATCCTGAGTCAGTTTTGACGCCAGATCCGGAAAGCGGAAGCTATCCGCCAGCTGTTTGTAGTGGTCGTATTGGCTGGCGCTGAGTTCACTGCGGAGTTGTTTCAGACACCCTTGAACCCCTTTTTTGTAGCCCATCTCGGCAAAGGCTTTCAGTTCATGCAGTAGCGGATGATCATTTACGATGTTAATCTCGGATTCGTCAGCAGCTGGAGATTCAGGCTGCAGTTGTTCTGCTTTGTCCTGTATTCCCTGTTCAGCGTTTTTTGATTCCGGGCTTTTTGATTCCGGGCTATGAATTTGTGCGTCTTCCGCCTGATAAACCCACTCCAGATCCAGCTGTTCGCCAAGGCGTTTCAGTAGCACGCTGTTGCTGACCGGTTTAACCAGATAGTCGTTAAAGACCGCTTTGTACTCGGGGCTGCGGTCATGCTCCTGCGCATCAGCGGACAGCATCACGATAGGTGACTGAATATTCTGCTGGCGCAATCGGGCTGCCAGTTCAAGGCCGTTCATGCCGGGCATGGAGATGTCCAGCAGGAACAGATCCGGTGTCCGGTTCCCCGGCAGCTGCTCCAGTGTACGCAGACAACTTTCACCGTCATGGGCTTCAAGGGTGATAAAGCCTAAAGGCTGCAACAGGTCGGATAGTAACCCCCGCAATACCGGATCATCATCGACAATGCACAGGGTGCGCTGGTATCCGGCGTAGCCGATCAGCTGGCGGGAATCCTGAGTGGGTTCTGCGCCGGAAAGGCTTTGCTCGCTGATCCAGGGCAGCATAAGCGACACCCGGAAGCAGCTGCCTTTGCCGGGTTCGCTCTGATATTGCAGATCGCCCCCCATAATATCCGTAAGCAAGCGGACGATGGTCAGGCCAAGTCCGGTTCCCGGTAGTTGGGCAGTTTCGTAATTTCTGACCCGCTCAAAAGGATCAAAGATGCGGTTCAGGTCTGCTTCCGGAATACCGGGGCCTGTGTCTTCAATACAGAATTCGGCCACCTGATTCCGGTATCGGACTTCAAAAATGACTTCACCGCTTTGGGTGTATTTCACCGCATTGGAGAGCAGGTTGATCAGAATCTGGCGCAGGCGTTTTTCATCCGTGTTGACCCACTGAGGCAGCGGGCCCTGAA
Source organism: Oceanospirillum sp. (assembly GCF_982874595.1). Taxonomy (NCBI): domain Bacteria; kingdom Pseudomonadati; phylum Pseudomonadota; class Gammaproteobacteria; order Oceanospirillales; family Oceanospirillaceae; genus Oceanospirillum; species Oceanospirillum sp. The sequence continues at coordinate 41,050 of NZ_CEYNZH010000008.1, forward strand.
CTCGACAGGAAAAGCGGATATTCTTCTGGCTGGCCTGCATCTCAAACATCGCGGTGAGCTGATCGATCAGCTGAGGCAAATTAACCCGACCTTTAAACAGATCCAGTCGTCCGGCTTCGATTCGGGAGATATCCAGCAGGCCTTCAATCAGGTCGGTCAGATATTGCCCGCTGCGCTGAATAATCGTCAGCCCGTTGTGGTGGCTGGCGGGTGTGTCCGGTTTATCCGCCAACAGTTGGGCGTAACCCATTACGGATTGCAGCGGTGTTCTCAGTTCGTGGCTGATGCCGGTGAGGTATCGGCTTTTGGCATCGTTTGCCCGCTCTGCCAGTTCTTTGGCCTGTTGCAGGGCAAGGTCGGTTTCTTTGTGGGCTTCAATCTCCCGGGTGAGCTTTCGGGTTTGGCGGTTGGATTCTTTCTGGGCAACCACGCGGCTCTCATGGGCGAGCAGGAAAAGCCATGAGATCACCCCTGATGCGATCAGCAACGTGAAAAAGAGTGTCCAGATTGTTTGGGTCAACAGAAGTGTCTCGCCCGGTGTTTCTGGCGTCATCTGGCGATAAATTACGGCCAGTAAGGCGGCATTCATCAGGTTAACGGTGAATAAGATGCCGACAAAACGCCCAAGTCTGGAATTGATCTGACGAACCAGTTTTCGCGGCAGAAACAGGGATAAAAAGTGAATCGCCTGTCGGGAAACTCTGGCGTGGGGTTTACAGCTGTCCATACAGCGCACATCTAGGGTGCAGCAAAGAGAGCAGATCGGCAGAGCGTAAGCGGGACAGTAGCTCATATCCTCGCTTTCAAAATGATTTTCACAAACTCCGCATTGCAGCAGGGTATGCCCATGGGGCTTGCCGACAGATGGCGTGCTGTCTGAAAGCGTTAGCTCCGGAGAGGTGCGGGCCAGATAGTATTTTCCCTTGGTGATAGAGGCGATCAGGGGGACAGAGATAAAGCAGATCAGCAGGGTAATAAAGTGGCTCAGATTCTGACTGAATTCTCCGAACAGACCCAGATAACAGAGGATACCTGCCAGTGCTGCCAGCAGCATGGAACCAACCCCCACAGGGTTGATGTCGTAAAGATGCGCCCGTTTAAATTCGACATAGGAAGGGCTCAGGCCAAGGGGTTTGTTGATCAGAAGATCCGCTGCCAGTGAGCCCAGCCAGGCCACGGCGATAATAGCGAAGATGCCGAGGATGGCTTCAAGAGCCCGATAGATACCCAATTCCATCAGTAGCAGGGCGATGGTGACATTGAACACCAGCCAGACCACGCGTCCGGGGTGGGAATGAGTCAGGCGGGAGAAAAAGTTCGACCAGGCGATGGAGCCGGCGTAGGCGTTGGTAACGTTGATCTTCATCTGGGAGATGATCACCATCAGCGCCGCCAGCACCAGTGATAAACCATCGGAATGGGTCAGGTAGTAAAACACCTTCTGGTACATATAAGTCGGGTCGGTTGCCTGCTCAAAACTGACGCCCCGGGTAATGGCCAGATAGGCCAGAAAAGAACCCAGCAGCATTTTGATCACGCCGATAAATACCCAGCCGGGGCCTGCCATGATCAGCCAGAACCACCAGCGTTTTCGGTTGGCCTGGGTTTTCTCCGGCATAAAGCGCAGATAATCCACCTGCTCTCCAATCTGAGCGGCCATGGCAAAAAATACGGAAGCTGCTGCGCCAAACATCAGAATATTGAATTCATCCTGAGGCGGTGCTGCTGTTGGGTTATGCAGTTTGGCGCTCTCACCGGCATAACTCATCCAGCCGGGAAGTGCGCCGGATTCAAACAGGACTACAACGACCAAAGCCGCGCATTGAAGCAGTAACCAGAAGCCTTGGGTACCGACCTGAAATTTACTGATAGCGGTGATGCCGTGGGTCACGATGGGGATGACGGCAACCGCACAAAGAAAGTAACCCACCGCCAGAGGAACCCCTAATAAGGCATTTAAAGCAGAGGCGAGAATGACCGCCTCAATGGCAAAAAAGATAAAGGTAAAAGAAGCGTAGATCAGGGAGGTGATGGTTGAGCCGAGATAACCAAAACCAGCTCCCCGGGTCAGCAGGTCGATATCCAGTCCGTGTTTGGCGCTGTAATAGGCGATGGGAAAGCCGGTGATAAAAAACAACAGGCACACCGACAGCATCGCCGTCAGAGTGTTGATAAAGCCATAGTTCAGGGTTACTGCTGCTGCGATACCTTCAAGGGCCAGAAAAGCGGTTGCCCCAAGAGCTGTCTGGGCGACCCGCTCGATACTCATATTACGACCGGAGCGCGCGGTAAAGCGCAGGGCAAAATCTTCTAAGGTCTGGTTGGCAACCCACTTGTTGTAATGGCGGCGTACCTTAAAAACTTTCTGGGAGGCTGGCATTGTTTTTGTTATCTGAGTTCTTATTCGCTTTGAGGTGCCGACGCAAGATTGCACTCGTCGGGTGCGTTATCCGATCTGTTTATTTTTTGTGCGCTTTTTTAGGGCGCAAAAAACCATCCGGATGTGTTTTAACATCGGGCGTTGGCTTTATCTCAGTGTCTGTCGCAGGAGTCGTGCCAGATGCGAGGGAGAAGAGGGGTGTGATTAATGGTGCGTTTTATAGGGGCTGCCGATGCCGCCCCAAAGCCCATGCCACATGCTCTCTGACCATCTCTGAGTCATCATTCTTACGATGCGCCAGTGCATCCATGACCTGAGGTGTTGAGGGTGCATTGCCCAGTGCAACGGCGATGTTTCTCAGCCAGCGCTCGTAACCGGCGCGGCGGATGGGAGTGCCTTCGGTTTTACTGAGGAAAGTGGCCTCGTCCCAGCTGAACAGGTCGATTAGGTCGGCGCTGTCGAGACTGTGCCGCGGGGTGAAATCGGATTCCTGAGTGGGTTTGGTAAAACGGTTCCAGGGGCAGACCAGCTGGCAATCATCACAGCCGAAGATGCGGTTGCCGATACCGGAGCGCAGTTCTTCCGGAATAGAGTCTTTCAGCTCGATGGTGAGATAGGAGATGCAGCGGCGGCCATCAACGACTTTGTTATCCACAATGGCATCGGTCGGGCAGGCAATCTGACAGGCATTGCAGGAGCCGCAGTGATCTTTCGGATAGGGCTTATCTTTTGGCAGATCCAGTTCGACCATCACCTCACCCAGAAAGAAGAAAGAACCGGCTTTGGGGTGGATCACCATGGCATTTTTACCGACCCAGCCAAGCCCTGAGCGCATTGCCAGTGCACGTTCCAGTACCGGTGCGCTGTCGACAAAAGCGCGATAGCCGTACGATCCGATTTCAGCTTCGATCTTTTTCGCCAGTTGCGTGAGACGCTTGCGAATCAGCTTGTGATAATCCCTTCCCAGAGCATAACGGGAGATATAGGCTTTCTCTCCCTGACTCAGCAAGCGGGTGGTTTCCACATCGGCGGGCAGATAATCCATGCGTGCAGTGATCACGGTGCGGGTGCCTTCCACCAATTCATCCGGGCGGCTGCGTTTGGTGCCGTGGCTGGCCATGTAGTCCATCTCACCGTGATAACCGGCGTCCAGCCAGTCCTGCAGGTGTTGTTCATGTTCGCCCAGATCCGGATCGGCAAAGCCAACATGTTGGAAGCCCAGTTCCCGTCCCCACTGACGAATCTGATCTCTCAATTGCAGACACTTTTCTTCGGCGAAGGGCTGAGGGGCCGTTATTTGACATGAGGTTTGATCGGGCATGGGGATTCGCTGCAGGAGATAAAGGGTGATGATGAGCTTAATTCGGTCATTGCTGTGAAAAATATCCACAGGTAACCGGGGAAACGGCTTTGGCAGACATTGCGCTCGGGCTATAATTTTACCATCATCTGCTGCCGTCTTTTCAGGCGAACAGCTTAACTTATTCTTCCGGCAAAACAAGCCGGTCACCTGCTGCCACAGGAACGTTATCCAATGATTGTCTGGCCATCCCATGAACGCCTATATCGGGCTGAACAGGTTCGTGAACTGGACCGCTTAACGATAGCTGCAGGAACCACGGGGTTCGATCTGATGCAGCAGGCCGGTCGAACGGCTTTTCGTCACCTGACCCGTCAGTGGCCTGAATGTCGCTCGGTAACGGTTGTGTGTGGCGGTGGTAATAATGGTGGTGATGGTTATGTGATTGCGGCGCTGGCGCAACGCAATATGCGTGTTCAGGTGCTGGCGGTATCAGACCCTGACAGGCTGACCGGGGAGGCAGCTGAAGCCTATCAATGGGCGCTGCAGCACGGTGTAAAGGTTGAGTTATGGCTGCCTGATTCTGTGATTACCGGTCAGATCGTGGTGGATGCGCTGTTGGGTATAGGCCTGACGGGGCTCGTAAAAGCGCCTTTCGATGCGGTCATTGAGCAGATCAATCGCTCCGGCAAACCCGTACTCTCGATTGATGTTCCCTCCGGCCTGTGTGCGGATCGTGGTATTCCTCTGGGCTGTGCCGTGCAGGCGGATCTGACGGTGACCTTCATCGGGAAGAAGATCGGTCTCTGGACCGGGCAGGGGCCAGCGTTGGCCGGTGTTCGTCGTTTTGAGCCGTTACTGGTTCCTGAATCGGTTCGTGCTCAGGTCAGCGAAACGGCAGAGATGATCTCCCGCGAGGATATTTCCCGCCTGATTAAGCCTCGCCGTCGTACGGCACACAAAGGTGATTGCGGTCGTATTCTGGTGGTGGGTGGTGATCTGGGCTTTGCCGGAGCTGTAATTCTGGCAGCGCAGACTGCGGCCCGATCCGGTGCCGGCCTGGTTAAGGTGATGACCCGTTCTGAGCATGTTGCGGCTCTGGTGAGTCGTCAGCCGGAGCTGATGGTGAGTGGCCTGACTTCGATGCATCAGTTGGACGAGTGGCTTACCTGGAGTGATGTTGTGGTGCTGGGGCCGGGCCTGGGACAGGCAGGATGGGGGCAGCAGCTGTGGCAAAAAGTGATGCTGGCAGAATGTGCCAAGGTGATCGATGCTGATGCCCTGAATCTGATGGCGACCAAGCCTGCCTTTATGCAGCAGCTTTCTGAGGCTGCTTCGAACTGGGTGTTGACCCCCCATCCTGGCGAAGCTGCGCGCTTGCTGGGATGCTCTGTCGATGAAGTGGAGCGGGATCGTCCTTCCGCTGTTCGGGCTATTCAGCAGAAATTTGGCGGAACGGTGTTATTAAAAGGGGCCGGTACACTGATCTTTAACGGTGACGTGTTGTCTGTCAACAACAGCGGTAATCCCGGTATGGCCAGTGGTGGTATGGGGGATGTTTTGGCGGGGCTGATTGGCGCGCTGAGAGCTCAGGGGTTATCCGGCTATGATGCGGCTTGTCTGGGAACTCAGGTTCATGGTCTGGCTGCCGATCAACTGGCGAAGCAATTTGGCGAGCGGGGCCTTCTGGCTGCGGACCTGATTCGCCCGATACGTGTTCTACTGAATCCGGAGTGTGCAAAAAATGAGTTCTGATTGTTTGCAAGTGGTGCTGCCAAACGAGGATGCTCAGGTTGTTTTTGGCGAGCAACTTGGCAAAGCCAGCGCCGGGCAGGGTGTTATTTTTATGCAGGGTACGCTGGGCATGGGGAAAACTACTCTGACCCGTGGCATTTTGATGGCTTATGGACATCAAGGGGCGGTAAAAAGCCCGACCTATACGCTGGTAGAACCCTACGAGACTGACGTTGCCCGGGTTTATCACTTTGATCTGTATCGGCTGGCGGATGCGGAAGAACTCGAATATATGGGAATTCGCGATTACTTTGACGAGAAAGCTCTTTGCGTTATTGAATGGCCGGACAAGGGCGCCGGAGTGCTGCCAACGCCGGATATTGAGCTGACCTTAACCAAGGAGGGGGATGGAAGAGCCGCGTCACTCGTGGCTTTTACGGCAAAAGGGGCTGAAATTTTGGCTCAGCTCCGTACAATGCTGTAATCTTCCGTTGTTACGGAAACCTGAAACTTATACCGCCTCTGACAGATGCCTATGACTGCCTGGAAAACATACTCAAAAGAGACCTTCAGTCTGAACCGCTGGATGACTCGCTACGCCGTACAGTTTTGTCTTCTGCTGTTGAGCTGTCTTTTGGCGGCTACGCAGGCAATGGCGGCTAAAATTGAAAACGTCCGTATCTGGCCTGCACCGGATCATACCCGGATTGTATTTGATCTGGATAAACCGGTCGGACATAAGGTTTTTAGCCTTTCCGGTCCGGATCGACTGGTGATTGACCTTGATAATGCCTCTACCAAGGCTGACATCGAATCGTTGTCCTTAAAAGACACGCCTATCGGAAAAATTCGTACAGCGGTTAAAAACGGCTCGGATATGCGGGTTGTGCTGGATCTGAACAATAAGGTTCAACCTCGTAGTTTTCTGTTAAAACCGAACAAGCAGTACGGAGATCGACTGGTTGTTGATCTGGTCTATAAAGAGAAGTCCAGTAAACCAAAAGTTGTGACTCAGCCTGCGGCTAATCCGGCCGGTGCCCGGGATATTATTATTGCCATTGATGCCGGGCATGGCGGTGAAGATCCGGGGGCGATTGGTCCGGGTCGAGTGAGAGAAAAAACCGTTGTTCTGGCGATTGCCAAGAAAGTGCAGTCGCTACTGAAGAAAGAGCGTGGGTTTTCCCCCGCAATGATACGTACCGGTGACTATTATGTCGGTCTTCGTGCCCGTACTGAGCGTGCCCGTAAGTACCGTTCTGATCTTCTGGTGTCGATCCATGCGGATGCTTTTAAAGACCATCGGCCACGGGGTTCCTCAGTGTTTGCTTTGTCTCAACGTGGGGCAACCTCTGAAACGGCTCGCTGGCTCGCTGACTCTGAAAACAGTGCTGACTTGATTGGTGGCGTTGAAGGCTCTCTGAAACTGGATGACAAAGACAGAGTTCTGGCAGAGGTTTTATTGGATCTGACCATGACAGCAACCCTGTCAGACAGTCTGAAAGTGGGGCAGAGCGTGCTCCGTTCTATGGGCACGGTGAATAAACTGCATAAGCGCGATGTAGAGCAGGCCGCTTTTTTGGTGCTTAAGTCTCCGGATATTCCTTCAATCCTGATTGAGACTGGCTTTATCTCAAATCCCCGTGAAGCGAAGAATCTGCAGAGTTCCAGTTATCAGTGGAAGATGGCCCGCTCCATTGTGAAAGGTATCAAAGAACATTTCAGCAAGAATCCACCACCGGGCACGTTGCTGGCTTATGAGAAAAGCAAACGGGATGCCCGTCACTATGTCGTTGCCCGTGGCGATACGCTGTCGGCAATTGCTAACCGCAACAAGATCTCTGTAGGGAGTCTGAGGAAGGCCAATAAACTGCGTTCCGATACGCTTTATGTCGGTCAGCGGTTACAGATTCCCCGCTCCTGAATGGATTGATTCTTTCGGCTGGTTTATATCGGTCGAAGCAAATGCTGAAGCCTGAGCTGATGACCAGTTCGGGCTGTTTTTTTATACCAAGCCAGCTTTTGGCGACAGCTGCAGGCAACGTGAACCAGAACCGATCTGAGAGATACAAATAGAGTCCTTATGAGCAAAATCCATATTCTAAGCCCGCGACTGGCTAACCAGATCGCTGCAGGTGAGGTGGTAGAACGCCCATCATCGGTGATTAAGGAGCTGGTGGAGAATGCGATTGATGCCGGAGCGACCCGCATTGATATCGAGGTTGAGAAAGGCGGTACAAAACTGATCCGCATTCGGGATAACGGTTCCGGTATTGGACCGGATGATCTGCCGCTGGCGCTGAGTCGCCATGCTACCAGTAAAATTATTACCCTTGATGATCTGGAAGGGGTCCACAGTCTGGGATTCCGTGGCGAAGCTTTGGCCTCTATCAGCTCGGTTTCACGACTGGATCTGGTGTCCAGCACCCTTGATACCGGTGAAGGGTGGCGGGTGATTGCTGAGGGGCGCGATATGGCAACTCAGGTTACGCCTGCTCCTCATCCCAGGGGCACCAGTGTTCAGGTCAAAGATCTTTTCTTTAATACGCCTGCCCGTCGCAAGTTTATGCGTACCGAGAAAACCGAGTTTGGTCATATCGAGGAAACCTTCCGAAGGCTGGCTTTGAGTCGGCCGGATATCGCTCTGAGTCTGCGCCATAATCAGAAGCCGGTGCACCAGCTGCCTGCCGGAACCCGTCAGGCTGAGCAGGAGAAACGCTTGGCTTCCTTGTTGGGCAAAAACCTGATGGATCAGTCTCTTTATATTGATGTGGAAGCGACCGGTTTGCGTTTATGGGGTTGGGTGGGATTGCCGACTCATTCCCGCAGTCAGGCGGATCAGCAGTACTTTTTCGTAAACCGTCGTGTGGTGAAAGATAAGCTGGTGGTGCACGCGATTCGTCAGGCTTATCGGGATGTGCTCTTCCATGGCCGTCACCCGGTGTTTGTACTCTATCTTGAGTTAGATCCTGCTGTGGTGGATGTGAACGTTCACCCGACTAAGCACGAGGTGCGCTTCAGAGACGGGCGTCTGGTCCATGATTTTCTGTTCCGTTCTCTGCATAGGGCCCTTGCTGAAGTGCGTCCCGATGCAGAAGGGGCCACGGCCCCGACCAATATGGCTCATGCTGGAATGGCGACTTCTGGGGCGGTGGCAGAACAACCGATGCAGGATCAGACAGCGATCGCTTTTAATGATGCTTCCGGCTCAGGAGGCTATAGTCCGGGTGGACTGGGTGGTTCGCCCTATCGCTCGCAGCCTCAGCCTGCTGCCGGAGGGGTATCGGATTATTTGAGTAGTTATCAACAGCTCTCGGATCAGGCGCGGGCGATGCCGGTTGTGGATAACCCAGGTGCTGATGAACAGAGTGCGCCCTGGAATACCGCAGCGGGTCCGCAGATGATGCTGGAAGAAGATCCGACAGGAGCGCCACCGCTTGGCTTTGCTATTGCTCAGCTCCATGGCGTATATATTCTGTCTGAAGCGAAAGATGGCCTGATTTTGGTGGATATGCATGCGGCCCATGAACGTATCACTTATGAGCGCCTGAAGGCGTCCTATCAGGCTGCTGCAGAGGGCGGAGGGCTGAAATCTCAACCCTTGTTGGTTCCTTTGTCCATGGCGGTCAGTCGTAAAGAAACGGATTGTGCTGACCAGCATCAGGAAGTATTTCAGCAGCTTGGGGTTGAACTGCAGGTCATGGGGCCTGAGTCGTTGGTTGTTCGCCAATTGCCTGTCATGCTAATGGAGTCCGATGTAGAGCCGCTAATTCGGGATGTGCTGTCTGATCTGTTGCAGTACGGCTCCAGCGATCGTATTCAGGCTCATATCAATGAGATTTTTGCCACCATGGCCTGTCATGGTTCTGTGCGAGCCAACCGCAAGCTGACCTTGCCAGAGATGAATGCGCTCTTGCGGGATATGGAGCGAACCGAGCGCAGCGGCCAATGTAACCACGGCCGCCCGACCTGGACCCGCTTGAGTATGAATGAGCTCGATAAGCTGTTCCTTCGGGGGCAGTAAGCTAAGTTTTGTGCTTTCCGCTCATATAAACGGAAGGCCCTGTACCGGAATTGAACAAATTTTATGAGTCAAGCTTCTGACCTGCCCTCTGCTTCTGCCTCAGTGGTTGCTGAGCAGGATAAACCTCTGGCGATCTTTCTGATGGGCCCCACTGCTGCGGGTAAAACCGATCTGGCGGTGCATCTTAGTGAAGAACACAACTGCGACATTATCAGCGTGGATTCTGCGCTTATCTATCGGGGGATGGATATCGGCACGGCTAAGCCGGATGCTGAAACGTTGGCGCGAGCCCCTCATCGCCTGATTGATATTAAAGACCCTACAGAATCTTATTCCGCAGCCGAGTTTCGTGATGATGCGCTAAGGGAGATGGCGGATATTCGAAGCCAGGGTAAAATTCCGCTGCTGACTGGCGGAACTATGATGTACTACAAGCGTCTATACGATGGCGTTGCAGACCTGCCGTCTGCCGATGCTGACGTTCGTGCCCGTCTTGATGCCTGGGCTGAAAAGGACGGGCTCAAAGCTTTACATGACCGTCTGAAAGAGATCGATCCGGTATCTGCAGAGCGTATCCACCCCAATGATCCGCAGCGACTTCAGCGGGCGCTGGAGGTGTACGAAGTAAGCGGAAAAAGTCTGACTCAGCACTGGCTTGAACAGAAACAGTGCCGGGATAGTTTTCCGTTCCGTATATTATCACTGGCGGTAAACCCGACAGATCGTAAGCTTCTGCACGAGCGCATTGAGCAGCGTTTTCATCTGATGCTGGAGCAGAACTTTATCGCGGAAGTTGAAGGTTTGAGAGCCCGAAGTGATCTGGATCTCAGCCTGCCATCGATGCGCTCTGTGGGTTATCGGCAGGTCTGGGAGTACCTGGATGGCCTGTATGATTACGACACCATGATTCATAAGGGTGTCGTGGCAACCCGTCAGTTAGCCAAGCGGCAAGTGACCTGGTTAAGAAGCTGGCCGGATCTGAATTGGTTGCCAACGGAAGCCCCGAATCTACGGGATTTGGCCTTGAAAAAATTAGAGTCAAGCCTTATTTAAACTGGTATGATAAAAATTGCTGCAAGTCCGGTTTTGGTAAATACTTATTTACGTAAAAGCCTCGGTAGCAATTGGTGGTTTGTGTTAAGGCTTAACGTTAAAGCTGTATTGTTGATCACCTTAAAAAAACTAAATCTAATAATCAAAAATGAAATTAGGGAGAGCGGTATGTCAAAAGGGCAGTCTCTACAAGACCCTTACCTGAACATCCTTCGTAAAGAACGTGTGCCGGTATCTATCTTTTTGGTCAATGGTATTAAGCTGCAAGGTCAGATTGAGTCTTTCGATCAGTTTGTTATTCTGCTGCGCAATACAGTAAGCCAAATGGTCTACAAACACGCCATTTCAACAGTTGTACCATCCCGTAATGTTCGTCTGCCGGCGCAGGAAAAAGCCCCGGGCGAAGCGGGTGCTGAATAATCTTCGGAGTAATACTTGTTTTTTGAACGTCCTGATTCTGGTGAAGTAGCTGTTCTTGTCCATATCCATTTACCGGATGAGAAAGACCGGGAAGACCCGGGTGAGTTTCTGGAGCTGGTGCGTTCAGCAGGTGCTGACCCGGTTGCCTTAATTGAAGGCAGCCGGCCACAGCCCAGCCCCAAATATTTTGTTGGTGACGGTAAGCTCGAAGAGATTCGTGATGCTGTTGTCGCCCATGAAGCGGAAATTGTTCTCTTCAATCACGCCTTATCCCCTTCTCAGCAGCGTAATGTCGAACAGGCACTTGAGTGTCGTGTACTCGACCGTACCGGTCTGATTCTGGATATTTTTGCCCAACGCGCGCGAACACACGAAGGTAAGCTTCAGGTTGAGCTGGCTCAGCTTGAGTATATGTCGACCCGTCTGATTCGTGGCTGGACCCACCTTGAGCGTCAGAAAGGTGGTATCGGTCTGCGTGGACCGGGTGAGACCCAGTTGGAAACAGACCGTCGTTTACTGCGTGAACGTATCCGTCAGATCCATAAGCGCCTTGTTAAGGTTCGTACTCAGCGCGATCAGAATCGTCGTGCCCGTCGTCGGGCGGATATTCCGTCAGTCTCATTAGTGGGATATACCAATGCGGGTAAATCGACACTGTTTAATGCGCTGACAGAATCTGAGGTCTATGCCGCAGATCAGCTGTTTGCAACGCTGGATCCGACCTTACGTCGTATTGTTATGCCGGATATCGGCCCTGTTGTACTGGCTGATACCGTAGGCTTTATCCGACACCTGCCCCATAAGCTGGTAGAGGCCTTCCGGGCGACATTACAGGAGGCTCAGGAGGCGACGTTGCTGGTGCACGTGATCGATGCTGCTGATGAGGATCGTGACGGTAATATCCGCGAAGTAAACAGCGTGTTGGAAGAGATTAAGGCTGATGATATTCCTTGTCTGCTGGTCTACAACAAAATTGACCGTATGCCCGGCTATGAGCCCCGGATTGAACGAAATGATCAGGGTGAACCGGAACGGGTCTGGATTTCTGCGGTCAATGGAGACGGTCTTGACCTGGTTATGCAGGCGATTGGAGAGCGTTTGTGTGACGACATCTTCAAAGGAGAGCTGATACTTGAGCCTTCCGAAGGTCGTTTACGCGCGCTTTTATATCAGCAGGGCGCTATTATCGAAGAAGCGGTCAGTGATCGCGGACAATTTGTGCTTCAGGTGCGTTTGCCAGAAGCAGATTTTATCCAGATGTTGTGTCGGGTTGGTGTTGATCCGAAGCGTTATTTCCCGAATTATGGTGTCGAAGACTTCATGTTGGATTCGGATACAGAGGTGCTCTAAGCCTTTGTGTCATCAGTAAGCCATTTTTGCGCGCAGGGAAGCTGATCTGAATTCCCGGGCGCGCCATAAACAATTCATAACTTTAACGGAAGCTGGTAACAGTTTTCTCGGCGAGTGGAGATAGGTATGGCTTGGAATGAGCCGGGTGGCAATAAAGATAATAATCGTGACCCCTGGGGTAACGATAATAAAAATGGTGGCCGCAACGATCAGGGACCACCGGATCTTGATGAAGCCCTGAAGAAGTTTAACGACCGTCTGAGCGGTATTCTTGGCGGTAAAAAAGGCGGCGGTGGCGGTTCCGGCGGCAGTGGCGGTGGTGGCAACTCTTCCTCATCTGCTGGTTTTGGTCTGCTGGGCATCATTTTAGTTATTGGTGCTGCCGTTTGGGCTGTATCCGGTTTCTATCGTGTTGATCAGGCCGAGCGGGCTGTTGTTCTCCGTTTCGGTGAGTACCACGATACCGTAGGTGCTGGTCTGAACTGGAACCCAACCTTGATCGATAGTGTGCAGACCGTGAATGTGACTAAAGTCCGTTCTCTGAGTCGTCGTGCACTGATGCTGACCGAAGATGAGAACATTGTTCAGGTTAATCTGTCGGTTCAGTACCGTGTTGGTAGTCCAAAGAACTTCCTGCTGAATGTTCGTAACCCTGAACAAAGTCTGGAAAACGCGACCGATTCGGCTCTGCGTCATGAGGTGGGTTCATCTGAGATGAACGACATTCTGACGGAAGGTCGTGAGGCGTTGGCGCAACGGGTTCGTGCGCGTCTGCAGCAGTATCTCGACAGTTACGATGTGGGTCTGGAAGTTCGTTCCGTGAACGTTGAGAGCACATCCGCACCTGATGAAGTTCAGGCGGCGTTTGATGATGTGATCAAGGCGCGTGAGGATGAACAACGTGTGAAAAACCAGGCTGAAGCCTATTCTAACGGCATCATTCCGGAAGCACGTGGTAAGGCGCAGCGTATCATTGAGGAAGCCAACGGTTATAAATCCGAAATCATCGCCCGTGCAGAAGGTGAAGCGGATCGTTTCGTGAAGCTTCTGACCGAGTACGAAAAGGCACCGAAAGTAACCCGTGATCGTCTCTACCTGCAAACGATGGAAGAGGTGATGGCTAATTCCAGTAAGGTGTTGGTTGATGTCGATGGTGGCAACAACATGATGTATATCCCTCTGGATAAAATGGTTGGTGGTAATGGTGCCAGCAACTCGTCCCGCGGCAGTGGTATGAGTTCAACCGATCAGAGCCGCTTCTCCAGCTCACCATCAGTAAGTTCCGATACGGAGATTGATGAATTGGCTGATCGTGTGCTGCAACGTCTGCGCGAGAAAAGTGCCAATTCAACTGCACCACGTAGGGAGGGTCGATAATGCAATCTAAGTCTTTTCCGGCACTGATTCTCATCGCCATTCTGGCCTTGGTGGGTGCGAACAGTATCTACATCGTTAACGAGACAGAGCGTGCGATTAAGCTGAAGTTTGGTGAGATTATCGATTCGGACATCAAACCTGGCCTGCACTTTAAAATTCCTGTGTTGCATACCATCCGTAAGTTTGATGCCCGTATGCTGACGATGGATTCCCGCCCACAGCGTTATCTGACGCTGGAGAAAAAAGCGGTAATCGTAGACTCCTTCATTAAATGGCGTATTGCCGATGTGCAGAAGTACTACGAAGCAACTTCCGGTGATGAATTGCAGGCTGCACGTCTGCTGGGTCCTCGTATGGATGAAGGTCTGCGTAACCAGTTTGGTGAGCGTACCATGTACGAAGTGATCTCCGGTGAGCGTGACGAGCTGATGGATGAGCTGACGGTTAAGCTGAATACCATCACTCAGGATGAGCTGGGTATTGAGATTCGTGATATCCGCGTTAAGCGAATCGACCTGCCACCTGAAGTCAGCCATGCCGTATATGAGCGTATGAATACTGAGCGTCAGCGTGAAGCTCGTGAGCACCGTTCTGAAGGTAAAGAGATCGCTGAAGGTATTCGTGCCGATGCGGATCGTCAGCGTCAGATTATTCTGGCAGAAGCCTTCCGTGAATCTGAACGGATTCGTGGTGAAGGTGACGCAATCGCAGCAGCAACTTATGCGGGTGCTTATCAGAAAAATCCGGAGTTCTACTCCTTTATCCGTAGTCTGGAAGCCTACCGCAACAGCTTCTCCAGCAAGGATGATATTATGGTAATCAAGCCTGAGAGTGAATTCTTCAACTACATGAAGAAATCACAGTAAGTCTGATTGCTGATCAGAAATACCCCGCAGCCGTAGGCTTCGGGGTATTTTTTTGCCCGCTGCAAGGAGATCTCCAAAGTACTTTTTTGGGAAATCCCCCTTCAAACCATGGCCGTAAATCCTAATCGTGTTAGAATGTGTTGAACCGGGTTCACCCCGGTTTTTTTGTGTGCAGATTCCGGCAACTGGGTGGATTAGCAGAGAAATACTGCTGTATGACGTAAGTCCATGGAGAGAGATGTTGGATTGGCAGGTATTGTTAAGTGCGCTGGCATTGGTCTTTGTGATTGAGGGTATCGTCCCGTTTGCGAACCCGACCCGCTGGCGTAAGCTGGTAGCAACAATGGCACAGGTGTCAGATCAGCAGCTAAGAATAATGGGAATGATCAGTATGTCGATCGGCCTGATTATTCTGTATCTGGTCCGGGCTTAGTTGTTGTTAGTCGCAACACAGATTACCGTTTGAAAAACGATAATCATCAAGCGGCCCGCCATTGTTTTAGACTAAGATTAACCCGGATCGGTAAGGCTTGGTTTGCCAAACCGATGATGGATAGAGACAGATAAAGAACAGGCTGAATTATGACCATTGCAGATCGTTGGTTACTTCCAGATGGTATGGAAGAGGTACTGCCACCGCAGGCCCGGCAGATTGAAGAGCTTCGTCGTGAATTGCTGGATCTGTTCCATACCTGGGGATATGACTTAGTCTTTCCGCCCCCGGCAGAATATTTAGAATCCTTACTAACCGGCAGCGGCAATGATCTTGATCTGCAAACCTTCAAAGTCACAGACCAGATGACCGGTCGTATGATGGGAATTGCAGCTGATATTACCCCTCAGGTTGCCCGTATGGACGCTCACTCCATGAAGCGCCAGGGTCCTGCACGTTTTTGTTACTGTGCCAATGTTCTACGCACCAAAGCGGGTAGCATGCTGGGCTCACGTAGCCCGATGCAGGTGGGGGCCGAACTTTTTGGTGATGATGGTCAGGAAAGTGATACCGAGATTCTTGGCCTGATGATCTCTGCTCTGGCAGCTGCCGGAGCCGAAAAAATATATCTCGATATGGGCCATGTTGGCATTTATCGGGCATTAATTCGTGAAGCAGACCTCACAGCAGATCAGGAAAAAACACTGTTTGATGCCATCCTGCATAAGGCTTATGGCGAAATTGATCAAATAGTCGCAAGAGATATTGCTAATGAGTCTGTGAGAGGTATGATTTCACGTCTTGCGCGTTTGAACGGTGGTGCAGATATTCTGGCTCAGGCACAGGTGGAACTGGCTGATGCTCCGGCATCGGTTAAAGAAGCTCTGAACAGTCTGGAACAGATTGCCAACGTCATTAAAAACCAATATCCGAATGTTGAGATCAACTTTGATCTGGCGGAACTGCGTGGTTACAACTACCACACAGGGATGGTGTTTGCGGCATATATTCCGGGATATTCTCACGCGGTTGCCCAGGGTGGCCGTTATGATGAAACCGGAAAAGTATTTGGACGCGCGCGGCCTGCAACAGGCTTTAGTGCTGACCTGAAAATTCTGGCAAAACTCTTACAAAAAAATGATCCCGTATCCGGTGTGTATGCACCGGCAGGTTACAGCGATGATCAGGAACTTTTGTCTACAATCCGGGCTTTACGCAGTGAAGGTATCCGGGTAGTCAATGGCTTACCTGATCAGGATGTCAGTGCACTTGAGATGGGTTGTGACAGCGAGCTGGTCCTCAAAGAAGATGGCCAGTGGGTTGTTGAACCAATTAACCGAATTTTTTAATCAGCCTGCATAGGCGAGACTGTTTACAGTCTGAGTTCGAGTGAATGAGAAAGCAGTAATGGGTAAAAATGTCGTAGTACTGGGCACCCAATGGGGTGACGAAGGTAAGGGTAAAGTAGTTGATCTGTTAACAGAATCTGCTGCTGCAGTTGTCCGTTTTCAGGGCGGCCACAACGCCGGCCACACGTTGGTGGTAAATGGCGAAAAAACCGCGCTGCACCTGATTCCTTCAGGCATCCTGCGCGACAATGTTAATTGCATTATTGGCAATGGCGTTGTTCTGGCCCCGGATGCTCTGCTGAAAGAGATCCGCATGCTGGAAGAGCGTGGTGTTCCGGTACGTGAGCGTCTGCGTCTGAGCTCCGCCTGCCCGCTGATTCTTGAATATCACGTGCGTCTCGATCAGGCCCGTGAAACTGCCCGTGGTGATAACAAGATCGGTACTACCGGTCGTGGTATCGGTCCGGCTTACGAAGACAAGGTGGCACGTCGCGGCCTACGCCTTGGCGATATGATGAACGCGGAAGTTTTCGAAGCGAAAGTGCGTGAAATCGTGGCTTACCATAACTTCATGCTGGAAAACTTCTACAAAGAAGAGCCGGTTGATGCTGAGAAAGTTATCGCTGACTGCGCCGCGATGGCCGAAGAGCTGCGTCCAATGGTTTGCGACTCCACCAGCGAGCTGCACGCTTACCGTAAAAACGGTGACAACATCATGTTCGAAGGTGCACAGGGTTCCCTGCTGGACATCGACCATGGTACTTACCCGTTCGTAACCAGCTCTAACACCACTGCTGGTGGTGCTGCTACCGGTTCCGGTTTCGGCCCTCTGTACCTGGATTACATTCTGGGTATCACCAAGGCTTACACTACCCGTGTGGGTTCCGGCCCTTTCCCGACTGAGCTGTTTGACGCTGTAGGCGATCATCTGGGTACTGTTGGTCGCGAATTTGGTACGACTACAGGCCGATCTCGCCGTTGCGGTTGGTTTGATGCCGTTGCCCTGCGTTACTCGGTTCAGGTGAACTCTATTTCCGGTATCTGCCTGACTAAACTGGACGTATTGGATGGTCTGGAAACCATCAAAGTTTGTACTCACTACAAACTGAAAGACGGTACGCTGGTTGATTTGCCGGTTGATGCCTCAGCATTCGGTGACGTTGAGCCGGTTTATGTTGAAATGCCAGGCTGGAGCGAGTCTACCGTTGGGGCTAAAACCATGGACCAGCTGCCACAGGCTGCCCGTGACTATGTTGCTTTCCTGGAAGAACAGGTTGGCGCTCCGGTTGATATTATTTCTACCGGTCCGGATCGTGAAGAAACTATCGTATTGCGTGATCCGTACAAAGCTTAATTGCTGCTTAGTGTAGTGCTAAAGCTCGAAAAACCCGATGTGAAAGCATCGGGTTTTTTAATGTCTGAAACTTATTAATTAGGGGACTCATGTCGTTTGCTGTACATATAGGCTGGTTTTAATCGGGGAAGTCTAAATATCGTAAACACCTAGGAGCTTTTTATATGACTCATCGACCTCCCTCCCTTCGGGCCCTTCAGATCTTTGCCATTGCAGCTCGTCAGGGAAGCTTTAAGTATGCGGCTGATCAGCTGTTTGTTACCCCTCAGGCGGTGAGCCTGCAGATCAAATCCCTTGAAGATCAGTTGGGGTTGGTGCTGTTTGAACGTAAGCCATCCGGGATAGAGATCACGCCTTCCGGTCAACAGCTGCTGGATTATGTCGAGCGGGGCTTAGCACTGATTCAACGGGGGGTGGATGAGGTTTGCGATCAGCATCAGCGACCCACAATTCGTATCAGTTCATCGCCCTGGTTTGCGGTGAACTGTCTTTTGCCCCGACTACCGGAGTTCGAATCGGCTCACCCTGAATGGCATATTCAGGTGTCGACCTCTGTGCCTTTCCCTGACTTTGACGCGGAAAAACTGGACTTAGCAATTCAGTGGGGCTTTGGCGATAAGGGCGGCAGAGACTGGGGGCTGGAAGCTCATCTGCTGTTAACCGATGACAAGCTGATTGTTTGCGCACCTGATCTGCTGGAAAGAGTTTCACTGGATCAGGCAGATGACCTTATTCATCATCGCCTGCTGTGCACCCCTCTGTCGGTTCCTCTCTGGGAGCGTGTACTGGATACTCTGAAAGTGGATGCTGCTGTTGATCAGCAGGTTTTACCTCTGGATAGCCATGCCGGTTTGCTGGAGGCTGCCAACAGAGGTCTGGGGGTTGCTATGATCTCCACCGGCGATGCGCTGGATGGTATTGCTGCAGGGCGTTTGGTTGCCCCTTTAGGGCAGCAACCGATCAGCCGGCTGAACCCCGCGCTAATGCCGGGTTACTGGCTGGTTCATAAAGAGAAGGCTCCTGAAGGCATCAGAGCGAAGGCATTTATTGACTGGATGCAGGGCTGGCTGAAGGATCATCCCAGAGCGGTTAGGGCAAGCCTGACTTGATCTTGGGGTTAAGTTTTTTTGTTTGTCGGCAGATGCTTTCGTCACCAAAATAGCTATCCGAGCCTCACCGCTTAGCGGTGTGCTCGACTTATCAGCTACGTTTAAAACAGCATCTATAACAAAAAGGCTTTCAGTCTTACGACTCCAGGTGACTTATGAATCCGGTACAGTTTTTTGACAATCTTTGGCAGGACTACATCTCCATCACACCTCAGGCGGAAGTGATCCGTAAAGTATTTGCAGCCCCAGAGGAAAGTGCTAATGGTGAAGTGATCAACGATCACGTTGCTTTCCGTACCTTTGCTCACACCCCACTGCAGCTGGATAATCTGGAGCCACTGGTTTTGGCAATGGGCTACAGTCTGCAGGGTGAGTACAATTTTACGGCTAAAAAGCTGCGTGCCCGCAGCTATGTTCATCCGGATTCCTCAGTACCTAAAATCTTTATCTCTGAACTGCTGACCGATCAGCTGAGTGACGCGGCACAAAAGATTCTGGCGAAATATACCGCTGAAATCACTGACAAGCCGACAGATCAGAGCGTGTTCTGGTCAGCCCGTCACTGGAGCGCGCCAAGCTTTGAAGATTACAAAACCCTGATGCAGGAAACCGAATACGGTGCCTGGTTACTGGCGATTGGTATCCGCGTTAACCACTTCACCGTAAGCATTAACCACCTGAACGGTGTGGCCGGTCAGGAAGCGACGACTCAGATTCAGCGTGTACTGGATCGCGTCAAAGAAGCGGGTTATGCGGTCAACACAGTCGGTGGTGAAGTGAAAGGCACCCCAGCAGCACTGCTGGAACAGGGATCGACCATGGCAGATCGTCAGCAGATCGAATTTGCCGGTGGGGAGAAGCATGAAATTCCAACCTGCTTCTACGAGTTTGCGCTGCGTTATCCTAATGCGGAAGGTGAGGTTTATCAGGGCTTTATCGAAGCGAACGCGGATAAAATCTTTGAATCAACCAGTGGTTGAGCAAAGGTTGCTTTAACTCGAAGTTAAACCGCACAATAGTGGCATCAATTCTTGTCTAGGGAAGGACTATGCCACTTTCGTTTTTTCGGCCACTGAACGTTGTTTGTATTCTTCTCATTCTCTCTGTGTGGTTGTGTTATCCCAAGATCGCAGCTGCTGAGGATGAAGAGGTGGTGGTTGCTGTTCCCGCTTTCTGGGGCGTGGCAAAAACGGAGCAGCAGTGGCAACCCCTGGCGGATTATCTGACGCAGGAGATACCGGAATACCGGTTTGCTATCCGTGCTTTTCAGCTACCGGATCTGGAGCGCGCGGTTATCTCGGGTCAGGCTGATTTTGTATTTGTTAACCCGTCGATCTATGTGCTCTATACCTACCACCTGGGTTTGAGTTCTCCTCTGGCTACCTTGGCGAATCGGGTGAAGGGGCAGGATATCAGCCAGTTTGCGGGTGTTATTTTTACCCGTTCTGAATTGACCGATCTAAAGAACTTATCTGACCTGAAACAGCGAAAAGTAGCGGCCGTATCGCCTTCCTCTTTGGGGGCCTATCAGATGCAGCGCTACCGCTTGCATCAGGAAGGACTGGAGGTGGAAGAAGACCTTCAGATGCAGTTCACAGGGTTGCCTCTGACCCGGGTTGTTGATGCTGTTTTGTCCGGAGAGGCGGATGCTGGTTTTATCCGGGCGGGAGTCCTGGAAGAACTGGTTGAGCAGGGAGAGCTTAAGCCGGAGGACTACCGTTTATTAGGGGTAAAAGAGCATGTTGCATTTCCACTGCAGGTGAGTACCGCGCTTTATCCCGAATGGGCTTTTGCCGCACTTTCGCATGTTTCCAAAGATCTTTCCCGTCGTGTTTCCGGAGCCTTGTTATCCATGCCGCTTGGCGGCGAGGTGGCGCAGCAACTGAATATTTCCGGCTTTACCATTCCCGGTGATTACCGGGTTATTGATCAGCTGCTGAGGGAGCTACGCTTACCGCCTTTTGATCAGCTTCCGAAGCTGACCTGGGCGCAGATCTGGCAGCAGTTATACGCTTATCTGTTGTTTCTTGTTTTAGTACTTGTCTCTGTACTGACCCTGTTTACCCTGCATCTGTATCGCTCCAATAAAGCGCTCAAACGTAGTCAGGATCATATTCACCATCTGGCTTACTATGAGCCTTTAACAGGCTTACCCAATCGCTCTTTTCTGCTGGAAAGTCTGGAGAAGGATCTGCAGTGTCCCCATGGAAAACGCCTGAATCTTTTATTGCTGAACCTTGATCACTTTAAGACGATTAATAATGCCAGAGGGAGTCGCTTTGCCGATGGTTTACTGCGGCATATCGCAGGGCTGTTAGAGCAGCATTTGAAGAGGGAAATCTCGCTGTTTCATATGAGTGGTGATGAGTTTGCCTTGCTGTACTCGTCCCCTGAGATTGCGGGTCAGGTGCAGGCTATTTTTTCTGAGCCGGTGAATATTGATGGCGAGTATCTCCACCTTTCGGTCAGTACGGGATCAACTAAAATCCGGGCCGGAGACTGTGACGAGACGGCCGAGCTTATCATTGGTCGCGCAAGCATGGCGCTTTACACCGCCAAGCAGCAAGGCGGCCAGACAAGTGTTCATTTTGAATCTGCGATGGCAGAGCATATCAGTCAGAAGTTTCAGGTGGAAAAAGAGCTGCCTTTGGCGATTGAATCCGGTGAGCTCAGACTGTTTCTGCAATCTCAGGTTGATAGCCTTGCGCAGGTGAAATCGGCCGAGGTTCTGGTGCGTTGGCAGCATCCGCAGAAAGGACTCTTGTCACCGGGATATTTTGTCCCTATTGCTGAAGAGTCGAATCTGATTGTCGATCTGGGGCGTTGGGTGCTGACCAATGCCTGTCGTCTGCTGGGTAACCGGATAGAGCAGGGGCTGAATGCGCTGCCTTTAGCGGTTAATATCAGCCCCCGGCATTTCCGCCAGAGTGACTTCGTCAATGAGGTTGCCGACTGTCTGCAGCGTTATCGGGTGCCAGCCCACTACCTCACACTGGAGGTCACTGAAAGTCTTGTGATTGATGATCTTGAGGTCATGCGGGAAAAAATGTTTGCCTTGCGGCAGTTGGGGGTTCGGTTATCAATTGATGACTTTGGCACAGGATATTCTGCGCTTTCTTACCTGAAACGCCTGCCTATTGATGAGATTAAAATTGACCAGAGCTTTGTTCAGGGCGTCACCCGTGACAAAGAAGATGCCGCACTGGTCGAGGTGATTATCGCGGTCGCTGAAAAACTCGACTTAGATGTTGTGGCAGAGGGGGTTGAGACTGAGGAACAGGCCGACTTTCTTAAACGCCATGGTCAGGTTCTGCATCAGGGTTATCTGTACTGTAAACCGATGCCGGGTGATATCTGGTATGCAACCTGTGTTGACGCCGGTGACACCGTCCCGATTATGTCGCGGTGATCTTACGGCTTGTCATCCTCTGGTCAGCCTATAGCGTCAGAGGAAGCATCGGTCTTGAATCTTCATTGCCTTTTAGTGCGCAAAACTCTCGCTTTTGGCCATCAGCGTAGAAGACCTGCACATTAAAGCCGGCTCCCGTCGGGTGATTCAGAAATAACGTGCGTGATTCGCCCGCCGGTAGCCGGAATGTCTGCAGGCTGGACTGACCGTCAGCGCTGCCAAAGTCCAGTTTGATTGCGGTAATCATCTGAGCACTCTGGTTTTCAAAGCGCACAGAGAAACCTTCTGTTGGTGTCAGCAAATAGCCCAGTACGGCTCCGGCCAGTAGCAACAGCAGGGTCTTAGTGTTTAGTAACCGAGGCTGTTTGCTTTTTGGATCCGAGGTATTGTGCGACATAGTGTCAGTATCCCGAGTGGTGTTAAACGGACCATAGTAAACTCAGTGCGCTTGCCTGTATCTGAGGTAAATTGCCACACCGCCAACCGCTGTGGTTGCTCTAAGACGTATGTATTTTTATTGGTTATTGAAGGACAGATATGACGGTTAATAGCTGGCCCACCGGCATGATGGTGATTCAGGGCAATCATCTGGAAGAACTCAGGGATGTGATGACCGGTTGGATTCAACGCTATCCGCTGGGACCGTTGGACGATGAGCAGATTCTGGTTCAGAGCAACGGTATCGCCCAGTGGCTGAAAATGGCACTGGCCGAAGATGAAGACAAAGGCGGCTGTGGTATTGCCGCTGCGATGAAGGTGCAGCTGCCGGGGCGTTTTATCTGGCAGGCTTATCGCTGCTTTGAGCCAGATATTCCCAGTGCATCTCCCTTTGATAAAGGCCCGCTGACCTGGACCCTGTATCAGCTGTTGTCGGATCAGGATCAGCTGCAGGCCAACCTGCCTAATCCGGACTGTTTATCCCCCCTGCTCGGCTTTCTGAAAAAAGATGCCGATCCGCGCCGTACCTATCAGCTGGCAGCCAAACTGTCGGATATGTACGATCAGTATCAGGTGTATCGCGCCGATTGGCTGGAGGCCTGGGAGAACAACCAGGATATTCTGATCCGTGTCGGGCAGGAGCCGAACCAGATCCCGCTGCCTGACGAACAGCTCTGGCAACCTGCGCTTTGGCGCTTGCTTAGCCAAACCATTCTGGAGCGCCCATTAGAGTCTCACTCTAACGAAACACTGGATGAAAAGGAGCGCTTCTGGGCCAAGAAAAGCCGTTCCGAGATTCACCGGATTATTGTCGATCAGTGCCAGCAACGGGTAGAAGCACCGGATGACCTGCCAAAGCGCGTCATCGTGTTTGGTATTTCGGCCCTGCCACAACAAACCCTTGAGCTGCTGCAGGGGCTATCCCGCTTCTGTCAGGTACTGCTTTTTGTTCACAACCCAAGCCCTCATTACTGGGGCGACCTGATTGAGGGGCGGTCGCTGTTAAAGCAGTACACCCGAACCGCCGCCCGCAAGCTGCCGGAAGGCATCCCCCTGGAAAGTCTGCACCTGCAGGGCAATCCGCTACTGGCTTCCTGGGGTAAACAGGGGCGTGATTATCTGCACCTGCTGGACGAAAGTGATCAGCCGGAAGCCTACCGTCAGCACTTCAACAGCATCGACCTGTTTGAACCGCCAAAGCCAGATACTCTGGGCGTTATGCCCTTGCTGCGTCAGGTTCAGGACGATATCTACCAATTGAGAAGTCTGGATGAGCGGCAAAAGCTAAGTGAGCAGCCTGAAAACCGGATCGACCCGGAAACCGATAACAGCCTGCAGTTTCTGATCGCCCATAGCCCCCAGCGGGAGGTCGAAATCCTGCATGATCAGCTGCTGGATGCCTTTGAACAGGCCCAGAAGCATGGAGAAGCCCTGCAACCCAGAGATATTCTGGTCATGGTGCCGGATGTTTCGGTTTATGCCCCCCATGTGCAGGCTGTTTTTGGGCGCTACAGCTCGCAGGCAAATGCTGCCGGTGAATACAGCACGCGCGACTCCCGCTTTATTCCCTACCATATTTCTGATCAGGGGCAGCGGGGCATTAACAGCCTGCTGACCGCCTTTGAAAGCCTGCTGCAGTTGAGGGATGCCCGCTTTGCTGTCAGTGAACTGCTCGACCTGATGGATACCCCTGCGCTGCAGGTCCGTTTTGGCTTTACCGAAGACCAGCTGCCGCGATTGCATCAGTGGATCAAGGGCGCGAATATCCGTTGGGGGCTGGATCAGCAGCACAGAACAGAGCTGGATCTGGCAGAAGCCGGTGAACAGAATAGTTGGCTGTTCGGCCTGAAACGTATGCTGTTTGGCTATGCTGTCGGGCAGAGTGATCGCTGGCATGAGATTGAACCCTACGACGAAATTGCAGGGCTTGAAGCCGCGCTGATCGGCCCTCTCGTCCTGCTGATCGATGCACTGCAACTCAGCCGTGATGCCATGATGACCGAGCGAACCCCGAGAGACTGGGAGCGGGTGATCAATGAACTCTGTCATCGCTTCTTTACCGCACAGGAACCTGCCGACGAGCGCGCCCTCAACGATATCAGCAAAGGGCTGGACAGCTGGTGCAATGAGTGCGAACTGGGCCAGCTGACGGATGAACCTCTGCCGCTGGAAGTCTTACGGGAAGAACTGCTAAGCCGTATCGACCAGCCCACTCTGACCCAGAAATTCCTCGGTGGCTCGGTGAACTTCGCCACCCTGATGCCGATGCGTGCTATTCCCTTTAAACAGGTCTGGTTACTGGGTATGAACGATGCCGACTATCCCCGTAGCCAGCAGGCGGCAGATTTCGACCTGATGGCCAACGACTACCGTCCCGGTGACCGTTCCCGTCGGGAAGATGATCGTTACCTCTTTCTGGAAGCCCTGCTATCCGCGCGGGAGCGTCTGGTGATCTCTTGGGTCGGTCGTAATATTCGCGATAACTCCCCCAAGCCGCCTTCGGTTTTGGTGGGGCAGCTGCGGGATTATCTGGCCGCAGGTTGGCGACTGGCTTCAGATCCTGAAGAGAACACGTCTGATCTGTTGGATGCGATTACCACAGAGCACCCGTTGCAGCCGTTTAGTGTGAAGTACTTTCTGCCGGATGAGAGTGGTCGATCGACGCACTTCACCTATGCCCGAGAGTGGCGGGAGGTGCATGAGCCTGAAATGGTTTCTGCTCAGGCCGATCAGAAGCTCTCGAATCTGGTGCCGGATCAGGCGCTGATCTCCGGTGATATCCAGCTGCCCCCTTTGGCGCTGGATGCCCCCTTAACCCTGAGTGATCTGGCGGAGTTTCTGCGTCATCCGGTGAAAACCTTTTTCAGTCGTCGCCTGGGCGTGCGCTGGTTTGATGAAGGCGAGATCGCCGAAGATGAAGAGCGTTTTGCATTGGATGGTCTTGGCCGCTGGGCGTTGCAGAAAACGCTGATCGACCGTGTTGTACAACAGCAGGCGGTCTCTCTGGAAGCTCCGGCGGATCTGCTACTGGATGAAGCCCTGAATCGTTTGCAGGCCGCGGGTGAACTGCCCATGGCGGCCTTTGCGGAAGCAGAGCAGAACCGGTTAAAGGATGCGCTTTATGAACCCCTTAGCCTGAGTCAGATGCTGCAGCAACAATATCCACTGCCACACACGACCCGGGTTCGGGTGTTTGAGCTTTCCACAGGAGATCAGCTGGAAGCCCAGCTCAATGATCTGCGCCGTGATGCTTCCGGCAACACTATACGTCTGATTCTGCAGCCAAGCCGCTTGCTGCAGGGGGATGATCTCAAGTATTACCATCTGATCCGTCACTGGCCAGCGCACCTGTTTGCTCAGCTGGAGCAACCTGTGGTGACTCATCTGTTGGGAGCCGACAGTCAGCAAAGTATTCAGATGCAGCCCGTTCCGGCTGAAGAAGCAGAAGCCCTGCTGAAAGATCTGGCGGAAGCCTGGCTGGAAAACATCAACCAGCTTTGGCCGCTGGCCTGCAAAACAGGCTTCAGTTATCTCACCGATGGCGATGCTGCTGGTGAGTATCTGGGTGGCTTTAACCGCAGTGGTGAAATTGACGATCATCCGGCTTATTCCCGCTTCTGGCCGGATTTTGACGCGCTATCGGCCGATGGCCGTTTTGATCAGCTTGCGGAGCGTCTTTACGGCCCCATGTTAGCCTGCTTAAAACCAGCTCAGCCTGAAGGCGATTCACCGGATGGAGCATCAGATGAAGGAAAGAGCAGCAAAGTTTTACTTAAAGGAGGTGTCGCATGAGTTCGGAGCCTTATGATCTGAATCAGGATCAGAACTCGCAGCCAAGCCGGGATTTTAACTTCCTAACCTTTCCGCTGACCGGTAGCCAGCTGATCGAGGCCAGTGCAGGAACCGGTAAAACCTTCAGTCTGGCATTGCTCTATACCCGACTGGTGCTTGGTCATGGCGGCTTGGGTTTAAACGGAGAGGAAACAAGCTTTCACCGTCCGTTAACGCCAAAAGAAATTCTGGTGGTGACCTTTACCGATGCGGCGGCAGAAGAGCTGCGTGACCGTATCCGAGCCCGACTGGTGGAAGCAGCTGTCTTTTTTCAGGATATGGAGACAGAAAGGGATCCCTTCGATCCGCTCTATATTCTTCGAGCCAGTATTCCTGCGGTAGAATGGCCCGGTTGTGCCTGGCGCCTGAAACTGGCCGCTGAATCTATGGATGAAGCCAGTATCTCCACCATTCACAGCTGGTGTAACCGTATGCTGGTGGAACATGCTTTTGATACCCGAGGGCTGTTCAACCGTGAGCTGGTCACGGATCAGAGTGAACTGCTGGCAGAAGTGGTACGGGATTACTGGCGTAAGCATTTTTATCCCTTGTCAGCTGCCAAGGTTTCTCTGGTGCTGGATTGTTTCGCCTCACCGGAAGCTTTGCAGCAACGTCTGCAGGGGCTGATGGGCAATCATCAGGCGGGGCTGAGTTTTGAAGGTCGCCCTTTAACCGTGCCGGATTTTGATGCCTGTCTGAACGCCCATTATGAACATCAGCAGGCGCAGGAAGCCGAGGCTGCCCGTAAGGCAGAGCTTGAGCAAACCGCCCGCAGCCAATGGGCAGCGCAACAGGAAGAGATTGAAGCCTATCTGTGGCAACTACAGCCTGTGCTTTCCGGCACTCAGCATGACAGTGCCAAGCCGGAGAAATTTACCCAGCTGCTGCAAAGTATCGCCCTTTGGGCAAAGGACGAGGGGAAAGCTCCTGGCAAGCTAAAAAACTTCGCTGAAGGTGCTTTCAGTTTTAAAAAGGGCAAAGAGCAGGAGGTTAAAAACTTCCCAGCTTTTACCAGCCTGAAAGCGATCTACTGGGCTGATGCAGATGATGCAGTGGCAGAGCATGATGAACCGCGGCAGGTTACTGTTAAAGAACCGGATACCGATCTCCGTTCTGCACTGACCGCCCATGCGCTGGACTGGGTCAGCACTCAGTTTGATGCACGCATGCAACGTCGGGCCGAGATGGGCTTTGATGACCTGTTGACACAGCTGGCGGATGCCCTGAATGACCCCGAGCATGGACCGCATCTGGCGATGACACTGGCCAAAGCCTTCCCGGCAGCCATGATCGACGAGTTTCAGGATACCGACCCGGTTCAGTATCAGATTTTTAAGCGTATTTATCACCTTGAAGAGAACCGGAAGGAGAACCTTCTGGTGATGATCGGTGATCCCAAACAGGCGATCTACAGCTTCCGTGGCGCGGATATTCACACCTATCTGCAGGCAAGAAACGCCACCACAGGACGGCACTACACCCTGAAGCGTAACTTCCGCTCCAGTGACGGTGTGGTTGCCGCCTGTAATCATCTTTTCCGGCATGCTGAGGAGCATCCCCGGGGAGCCTTCCGTTTTAACGCCGATGGTGACAATCAGGTGCCCTATGTGGTGGTCGATGCCAAAGGACGAAAGGAGCAGCTCTGCTTTCTTGGTCAGCCGGTTGCACCCATGACTCTCTGGCCCTTTGAGCATGACGAGGATGAGCCGCTGAGCATGAGCGCCTATCGTCAGCAGGCGGCAGAAGTGGCCGCCAGTCAGGTGACTCACTGGCTGAATCTGGCGCAGCAACAGCAGGCGGGGTTTGCCACCTTATCGGATCAAGACCCTGAAGGTTCGAAAGGTCCTCTCAACATCGATCAGCCGCTGAAACCCAAAGATATCGCCATTCTGGTGCGTACCGGTAGTGAAGCCCGTCTGGTGAGGGATCAGCTGGCAAAACGTCAGGTCGCCAGTGTCTATCTCTCGGATCGGGAATCGGTTTTTTCCAGTGCTGAGGCGGTGGATCTGCTGCATTGGTTACGGGCGGTTGCCGAACCGAGCGATGAACGCTTGGTCAGAGCGGCACTGGGCAGCAATACACTGGAACTGCCTTTGGCTCAGTTGGCCGACTGGCGGGAAGATGAGCTGGGCTGGGAAAGTCAGATGCTCTTCTTTGCCCGCTTGCATCGTATCTGGCTGCAGCAGGGCGTTCTGGCGATGGTACGTCAGCTGATGGATCACTATCGACTGCCAGCCCGCTTGCTGAAGAAACCGGAAGGCGAGCGTTGCCTGACCAACCTGCTGCATCTTGCGGAGTGGCTACAGCAGGCTGCTGTCGAGGTAAAAGGTGAACAGGCACTGATTCGTCATCTGTCAGAGCAGATCGAATCCGGTGACAGCCAGAATATCCTGCGTCTTGAGAGTGATGCCGATCTGGTACAGGTGATCACCATCCACAAATCCAAAGGTCTGGAATACCCGCTGGTGCTGCTGCCCTTTATTGGCAGCTGGCGTGAGATTGACGGTAAAACCCCGCAGGTGAACTGGCGGCAGGGGCTGGGTGATTCCCAGCGGACTTACGCCGAAATTGCCGGAAAGTCGCGCTTTGGCGAAGCCTGGGATCTGGCTAATGATGAGCGCATCAGTGAAAATATGCGCCTGCTCTATGTTGCTCTGACCCGTGCCAGTCATGCGCTTTGGCTGGGTATCGGGCCGCTGAAATCCGGTAATGCGAAAAAACCTCAGATCGAGCGTTCCGCCATGGGCTATCTGTTGGCTGGTGGTGATGCTACTCAGACCAAAACTGCTGAAGCGGTGATGGAGGCTTATCGGGCTTTGGCATCTGGCTGTGACAGCATTCGCTTGCTGGATCGTGCTCCGGATGTGTTGGATAACCGACTGCAGCAACCGGAACCTCCGGTGTTAAGTCCTGCCCGGGTTCCGCCACAGCTCAATGCCCTGAAAGGCTGGTGGATCGCCAGTTACTCGGCCATCGAATATGGCGCTGTTGCCGGTATGCGCGGCGGAGCTGATCACAATGTTCATTCCGGTATTGCTCATTCTGGAGTTGCTGATCCTGAACTGGCGGTAGAAGCGACCGCCTCTGAAACCCGGGATGAGCCTCTGGAGCGGGCACCGCTTCCGGAAGAGCTTGATGAGAAGAATGTTATGCACCAGTTCCCAGCGGGAGCCAGCTGGGGCACCTTCCTGCACTGTTTGCTGGAGTGGGCCGCAATCCAGCGATACCGCACCCAGGATGGTCAGTTGATCAAAGGTTTTCAGGCGGCGGCACTGGATGATGCCTCCCGTCTTGAGTATCTGCAGCGCCAGTGTGAATTCCGTGATATTGAGCATATGGCTGCCCCGTTAAGTGACTGGCTAAAAGCTTTCCTGCAGATGCCCTGGCCGCTGATATCTTCTGAGAATACGACCTTTTCACTATCAGAGTTATCGCCTAAGGCCTGCGCTGTGGAGCTGGAGTTTCTGCTGGAGAGCCGCGGAGTGAATACCCTGCAACTGGATCAGCTGGTCAGCCGTTACACGCTGGATCAGCAACCCCGTCCGGCAGCGTTGCCCAATCAGCTGAATGGCATGCTCAAGGGGTTTATCGACCTTGTGGTGGAGCATGACGGCCGTTATTACGTGGTGGACTGGAAATCGAACAAACTGGGTGAGGATGATACCGCTTACACCCATGATGCGATGGTGGCCGCGATTCTGAAGAAGCGTTATGACCTGCAGTATTGCCTTTATCTCTTGGCGTTGCATCGTCAGCTGAAAGCCCGCTTGCCGGATTATGATTATGACCGTCACATCGGTGGCTCGGTTTATGTCTTCCTTCGGGGATGGCAGGGGGAGTCATCGGGACTGTGTTTTGAGCGCCCGCCAAAAGAGTTGATTGAAGCGCTGGATCGCCTCTTCCGGGGTGAGTCCGTGGCGGTCGGCTTTAACAGCCATGAATCCGGTGAACAAGGGATGTTGCTATGAGTGATGGGACAATGATCCAAGATCTTTCACAGGAAATGCCTCAGGAGCTATCTCAACAGATGTCGGGGAATCTGCCCCTGATTCAGCAGCTGGAGATCTGGCAGGAAGCCGGTGCTATTCGTGCGCTGGATCTGGCCTTTGCCCGCTTTATTCGTCAGCAGGAGCCGGAAGGACGTTGTACCGATGCCGTGCTGTTAGCGGTAACTCTGGTGAGTGAGCGAACCGCCCACGGTCACGTGTGTCTGGATCTGGTTCAGGCACAGCAGGAGCCTTCCGGTCTGCTGTCGCCGGTTTCTGAGGAGCGCCTGCGGGAGCTGGTCGGTCGTCAGCTTCGCAGTCAGCTCAGTGCTGTGTCGCTGACACAATGGCTGGAACAGCTGACGGCCTGTTCCGCGATTGAAGATTTACGCGGCCAGCTGGATACCGATGCCGTTTTGGCCCGCGGCAATCAGCCACTGGTACTGACAGGAACCACTGAGCGGCCGCTGCTCTATCTGCGTCGCTACTGGCAGTACGAGCAGGAGGTCCGACAGGGCATTGAACAGCGTCTGCTTCCACTGGATGTATCGGACAAAATTCAGCCGCTGATACAGGTCGTCTTTGGCCCTGAGCCGGATCAGCTGTTGCCCAACTGGCAGAAGGTTGCCTGCGGTCTGTCGGCCCGCAGCGGCTTCAGTATTATCACCGGTGGCCCCGGAACCGGGAAAACCACCACGGTAGTGCGTCTCTTAGCGTTGCTACAAGGACTGGAGCTGGCAGAAGGCGCGCCGCCGCTGGTGATTCGCTTGGCAGCCCCTACCGGTAAAGCGGCCGCACGACTGAACGAGTCCATTGCCGGCAGTGTTCAACGACTGAATCTGAATCTTGAGGGTTTATCCGCAGATGCGCGGGGGCTGTTCCCTCAGGATTTGCCATCGGATCAGTGGCAGGCGTCGATTCCGACCGAGGTCAGCACCCTGCACCGTTTACTCGGCAGTCAGGCCAATACCCGTCACTTCCGTCATAACCGGGCCAATCCGTTACCGGCCGATATTGTGGTGGTGGATGAAGCTTCCATGGTGGATGTAGAGATGATGGCTAAGCTGATGGATGCTCTTCGACCGGATGCCCGCCTGATTCTTCTGGGGGATAAAGATCAGCTGGCATCGGTGGAAGCGGGCTCTGTATTGGGGGATCTTTGTCAGCAGGCGGAAGAGGGTCATTACAGTAAAAAGAGTTGTGCTTATGTGGCATCGGCCACGGGGCAGCTGATTGGGGAGGAGTATCAGGCCACTCAGGAAACACGGGCTCTGCCAAGGCTGGGGCGTATGCTGAGTCAGGCAACGACCATGCTGCGGCACTGCTATCGTTCTGAAGGTCAGGGGCTGCTGGATTTTGCTGCCTGGGTTAACCAGCAGGGCGTACTGAATTTCGGCTTGGCAGGATTACAGCGCTATTTTCAGCAGTTTGCCGGCGAGTTGAATGCATTGGAATTGCCCTTAGTTCAGGATAAACACCGGGACTGGAGCGCCTTTGATCAGCTGATGCTGTCGGGTTATCAGCCTTATCTGCAGAAACTGAATGAGTTGGAGCGTGTTCTTGCTGATTCAGAGCCGTCTGTTTCTTCTGAAGAGGTTTTGGAAAGCTGGGTACTGGAGCTGTTTGAGCAGCATAAGAAATTTCAGCTGCTGTGTGCGGTACGTCAGGGAGATTTTGGTGTTGATGGACTGAACCTGCGCATCCGTCAGTTATTGGCAAACCGTCGTCTGATCGATGCCGGTGAGCAGCAGTGGTACTCCGGGCGGCCTGTGCTGGTAACCCGGAATGACTACAGCTTAAAACTGATGAACGGGGATATCGGTATCTGTCTGCAGTTACCGCAAAGTCACGAAGAAACAGGCCGTTCCGGTATCAGTGCTTTCCGGGTTGCTTTCCCGGATGGCAAAGGCGGTATCCGCTGGGTTCTGCCAAGTCGCCTGCAGGGCGTTGAGACGGTATTCGCCATGACGGTGCATAAGTCACAGGGCTCTGAGTTTGAACATACCGCGCTGATTCTGCCGGACAAGGTGAACGCGGTACTGACCAAGGAGCTGCTGTATACGGGTATCACCCGCTCGAAAAAGATGTTCACCCTGATTACTCCAGAGCATAAGGTGCTGGAGATGGCGCTGAAGCAGAAGATCAGTCGTGCCAGTGGGCTTTTGGTTTAAAAGCCCTTTTGTGATCGGGACATATAAGCAGGCTTGCAATTGTTAAGAAAAGTTTTTTTGTGGAGTCATAGCATTTCTGAATTGGTTTTGGTTTGTATATGATTCAAACGACTGTTTGAAGTTTTGTTGTGCTTTGTCTACTCTGACGGGGCTGCCCCGGACTTGCTCTGTTTCAGCAGTGCAAAAAAAGATAAGAACAAAAACAAAACAAGAGATTGAACAGCCCATGATGGATTATGTCATTGTTGGTGGTGGTGCGGCAGGTTGCTTGCTGGCCGAGCGCTTAAGCCGCGACCCTGCCTGTCAGGTAACCCTTCTGGAAGCAGGCACTGCCGATACCAGCCCGCTTATTCATATCCCTGCCGGTATTCTGGCGCTGATGCGCAGTAAACGCCTGAACTGGGCGCTCTATACCGAACCTCAAAAAGAGCTGAATCAGCGTCGCTTGTTCTGGCCGCGGGGCAAAGCTCTGGGTGGCAGCAGCTCGATTAATGCGATGTGTTATACCCGTGGTCAGCCGGAAGATTTTGATCGTTGGGCAGAAAGTTTCTCAGGTGTCGGTCAGCATGACTGGCACTATCAGGGGCTGCTGCCGCACTTTAAGGCGATGGAAGACTTCGAAGCGGGGGCAAATCCCTGGCATGGTGAGGGTGGTGAATTATCGGTGCAGTCACTGCGCAGTTTTAGCCCGCTTTCAGAAGCTTATCTCCGTGCCGGGCAGCAACTGGGTTTGCCGCTGAATCATGATTTTAACGGCCAGAGCCAGTGGGGCGTTGGCCCTTATCAGGTGATGCAGCGTAATGGCAGTCGCTGTAGTAGCGCCAAAGCCTTTCTCGACCCGGCCCGGGAACGACACAATCTCACCATTATTACCCGGGCCCAAGTGCAGCGGTTGAAACTGAGAAACAGACGGGTCTGCGGGGTTTATTATCAGGTGGCCGGTCAGGATCTGTATCTGCCGGTCAGTGGCGAGGTCATTTTGTCTGCCGGGGCTCTGCACTCTCCTCAATTACTCATGTTGTCCGGTATCGGGCCGGAACAGGAGCTTAGCCGACAGGGGATTCCGGTTCGACATCAGTTGGAGGGTGTTGGCCGTAATCTGCAGGATCATCTGGATATTAGTGTCAGCTGGCTGGAAAAAGGTTGTAAGGGAATCTCTCTGAATCCACTTTTCTGGCCAAGGGGGATTAAAAGTCTGCTGGATTATCCTAAGCGTCGTGGCGTGCTGACCTCTAATTTTGCTGAAGCAGGGGCTTTTGTAGCCACTGATCCGGAGCAGTCCCGGCCGGATGTACAGCATCATTTTCTTCCTGCTCTGGAAGTGGATCACGGCCTGAACCTGACACCAACGATCCGGCATTTTGGTTATACCCTTCGGGCCTGTCTGTTGCGCCCGAAAAGTCGAGGTTACGTGGGCCTACGTTCTGATCGTCCGGAGGATGCACCGTTACTGCAGCCCTGCTATCTCAGTGATGCCGAAGGCGAAGATATGAAGGGGATGGTACGGGCGCTGGGCAGTGCCCGGGAGTTGCTTAATCAGCCTGTGATGAGTCGGTTGGGTAAAGCGGAGTGGCGGCCCGGTAAAGACTGCCAGACGACGAGAGAGAAAGAGGCGTATATCCGTCAGTTTGCCGAGAGCATCTATCATCCCGTAGGCACCTGTCGAATGGGGAGTGATGAAGAGGCTGTAGTGGACCAGCAACTCAGAGTCCGGGGCATGGATAATCTTCGGGTGGTGGATGCTTCCGTGATGCCGAACCTGATCAGCGGGAATACCACGGCTGCCACCTTAGCGATCGCCAGTAAGGCTGCAGATCTTATAGTCGATTCCGATGCCTAAGGCCTGTTTGCTCTGTCAAAAGCCAGATATCAGCGGGTGACAGGCGATCTTTGTTTGTTTATAAACTCAGTGATGCAAATATGATGGCTCAGAGACTCAGATAAAGGAGGTTAAGCATGGTACGTTCGTTGGGTTGGGGTGCCGGACTGGTAGCCGTTATTTTTCTAACGGGTTGCTCTTCTGCTGCAGAAGATTATACCCGTGCTAAAGCCGATGCCGAGAGGGCCCGCGAGCAGAAAGCCAGTCAGCAGGAGCAGCAATTACGTCGGGACGCGGACAAAGCGTTCCGGGAGTTGGATAACGAGTAAATATCTGACCCGCATCTGTCCGGCTCATTCTAAGTCGGCCTTAAATAAGAAAAGCCAGCGTTGATGCTGGCTTTTCTTATTTAAGGCGCTCGTAAAATGTTGGGTGCTGTTTAAGTTTCAGGTACTTCTTTTCTGGGGGCCGGATTGATGGGCAGTTTTAGTGATTGGCGGGTTGGTCGGCTGTAGCGCTGGCCATCGGGTTTCAGCTCCGGGTTGCCGCTCAGGTCCAACTGTTTCAGGGCAGGCAGATCCAGCTCAAGTTGCTGAAGCTTGCTGTTACTCAGAATGAGTTGGCTCAGCTTGGGCTGTTCGGTCAGTGTCAGTATTTTCAGCGGTGTCTGATTGATGTACAGCGTTTCCAGATTGGGCTGAGGTGCTAACGCGACTTGTTTCAGAGGATTCCGGGTCAGAATCAGTTCTTTCAGTGCCGGTTGATTCGGCAGGATAAAATCCTTCAGTTGATTGTCCGGCAGACTGAGCAACTTCAGTTTGGGTAAGTTAGGCAGGTTAATCCGTGTCAGTTGGTTTTCGCCCAGTCGGATCGTTTCCAGGTAGTGGCTTTCCGGCAGGGTGATCTGTCGCAGGGCTTTTTTGTGACTGCGGATGTCGAGTTCTTCCAGCCCGGTGAGTGAACGGAGGTTCAGTTTATTGACACCTTCTGACAGTCGCAGGTTGAGCTTGCGCAGGTTTATCAGTGGTTTAAACGCATCGGCTTTCAGGTCGCTACCTGCGCGACAGTTCAGGCTGAAGACCTCAACGGTGTAGTCCAGTGTATTGGCATCGATGCAGTACAGGAAAAGACTACTGTTGCCGAGAGTTTTATACAGATCCGGCAGCGGATTGTTCTTCACGTAAAGACGGGTCAGGTCACGTTGAGCGTTCAGATCCAGGTCCGTCAGCTGGTTATTGTCCAGATCCACTTCCTTAAGGTTCGGCGCCCGACTCAGGTCGATGGATTTAAGCTGATGACGACTGATCACCAGTTGCTCCAGTTGAGGCGCTGTACCCAGCTTAACCTCGGTCAGCTGGCCTTCCTGCAGCCAGAGTTTTTTCAGCCTTGGTAGTTCGCCGAGAGTTAGTTTCTGCAGCGGTGTTTTACGCACTTCAAGGTTGACCAGGTTCTGCGTATTGCTCAGATCCAGCCAGTTCAGCTGGGAGCGGTCAATATAAAGGTCTTCCAAGGATGGCGTGTAGAGCGTCAGTTTTTTCAGCGCTTTGGTGCTGATAAAACTCAGTTTCTTCAGATCCGGCTGTTTGAGTTTGAGTGCGGCCAGATCCTCAAAACCCAGAGTGACCTCTTCCAGATCGGGCATCGCGGAAAAGGCATCGACGGCAATTTCGCCATCAAGACCATCCAGCGACAGATGAGTCAGCTGAGGATATTGGCTGAACTTGGCGGCTTTCAGATAACTGCTTGGGAATACCTTCAGACTCTTCAGCTTGGTGTTAGCTCTCAAATCCAGCCAGCTGATCTCGTTCAGCCCCAGATCTAGTTGCTCAAGATTCGGGAAATAAAACAGCTCATCGGCGGACTGAATGTTTCTCAGGCTACAGTCCAGCTGAATGATTTTTGCGGGATCAGAGATACCTTGTTCCAGAACACAGGCTTTAAAGTTGTCGTCCCGGAACGGAATCTGTTCAATGCTATAGGTGAGGTTGGCCTTGGGCTGGGTGGCAACGCAGCCGGTTAATAGCGTCGTCAGGGCCAGTATAGGAATAAGCAGTGAGGTAGGCGCGCGCAACACGACAGATCCTTTTGAGTCGAAGAAAAATGGGGTGAGCGATTACGAAAGGCCAAATGTAGAGGATCTGCTCCATTCTGTCGAGGTAAAGCCGGTTCGAGGTAACGGTATAGGCGTTGCCAATCAGATCAGCTGAGAGTGCTGGGTAACCACGGGGTGCGGATTGGTGTTGGCTTCCTGCTCCTGCAGACGTTTGCGTTCTTCCCTTGGTGTCAGACCGTAGTGGTTGCGGTAGGCGGTACTGAAATAGGAGGCACTGGCAAAGCCGCAGGAGAGCCCTACCTGAAGAATCGGTTTGTCCGTTTGACGCAACAATTTGCGGGCGTGTTCCAATCGCAGTTCCAGATAGTATTTGGACGGCACGGTTTGCAGGTGTTTTTTGAAAAGGCGTTCCAGATGGCGGCGTGATACACCCACATGGCGGGCCAGATCATCAGCGCTGAGTGGCTCTTCAATATTCGCTTCGATCAGCTGAACGGCTTCGATCAGTTTTGGTTGGCTGACACCGATACGGGTTTTCAGCGGAATACGTTGCGGGTCATCGCCGGTTCGCATACGTTCGCAAACGAACTGTTCCGAAATAGAAGCCGCCAGATCCATACCATGCTGCTGACGGATCAGAAACAGCATCATATCCATTGCGGCGGTACCCCCGCTACAGGTGTAGCGTTTGTTATCGATCTCGAACAGGTTGTTGGTGACCTGTGTATGAGGAAAGTCTTCCCGCAAACTGTCGATATCCCACCAGTGAATGGTTGCTTTGTGATTATTCAATAAGCCCGCACAGGCAAGAATGTAAGAGCCTGTGCCGATACCCCCAATAGCAATTTGATTACTGCGCTGCTGACGTAACCAAGCGATAATGGCATCATTGCCTGTTCGGGCAATGGGGCTGGCACCGCAGACAAAAATAGCGTCCAGTTCCGGCAGATCATCCAGACTGTGGTCCACCAGTGTTTGTACGCCAAAACTACTGGCAACGGCTTCACCGTCGTGGCTGATCAGCGTGGTTTCATAAAGCTCTTCACCGGTAATCCAGTTCGCCATACGCAA
The DNA here is from genome assembly GCF_982874595.1 of Oceanospirillum sp. NCBI lineage: Bacteria > Pseudomonadati > Pseudomonadota > Gammaproteobacteria > Oceanospirillales > Oceanospirillaceae > Oceanospirillum > Oceanospirillum sp. The sequence goes on from NZ_CEYNZH010000008.1 coordinate 78,574, forward strand.
CGGCTCAATCGCTGAAGAAAAGGCGATTAAGGAGAAGTTAGGCACCAGCAGAAAGCCGTAGCGCTTGGCTTTTGTCTTGCCGCGTTCTTTTGTTGTGCTTGTTGGGCGTGCTGACTGACCAGGTTGCAACGGGGTTATCTCCTGAATATTTGTCCCAGACAGAATGTTTAGGTGAGCTTTAGCAGAACATTGGATGGCACTTAGAATAACGGTTTATCGGCCTGATAACTGCTTGCAGATGACGAAATGTCAACTTAGAGCAAGTTTGTGTCGCGCTATAACAAATCCGGCTATGTAATCCCGAGCCGGTTTTACCGATACTGTAATAACAGGTTTTCCGGACCTCTCCGCTCTCAGAAGCAGTCCGTTATGGAAAAGTGTTTTGCCGCTAGGCGATCTTTTCAGCATAGCCTGTTTCATTCGAGGCTGAAGCAAAGGTGCCGATGACACAGATTAAGGCGTAGATTGATGAAAGGCATGGCAGAGATGGCTCCGCAGACTGCCGGTTTGTTTGTAATAACCAGGTGCTCTTAACAGCAACTACGCAAGAAACGATAAACAGCCCCGCCCGGGATCGCGACCAACATTAAGGCGTTCAGGGTCAAGGGGTTAACGAGGTAGAGACAGAGATGACAACACAAAACGTAACCCGCGCACTGTTCGATGACGTAATGGTACCCAACTATAACCCGCAGCAGATGGTACCGGTGCGCGGAGAAGGTTCTCGCATTTGGGATCAGGACAACAACGAGTACATCGATTTTGCCGGTGGTATCGCCGTAAATGCGCTGGGTCACTGTCACCCTGAGCTGGTTGCAACGTTGAAAGCTCAGGCGGATAAGCTGTGGCACCTGAGTAACGTATTTACTAATGAGCCAGCTCTGCGTCTGGCGAAGAAACTGACTGATGCGACGTTTGCCGACAAAGTTTTCTTCTGTAACTCCGGTGCAGAAGCCAATGAAGCAGCGTTCAAGCTGATCCGTAAATACGCATATGACAACTTTGGCCCTGAAAAGAACGAGATTATCTCCTTCAAACAGGGTTTCCATGGCCGTACCCTGTTCACCGTTTCTGTGGGTGGTCAGCCGAAATACCGCGAAGGTTTTGAACCAGCTCCGGGTGCGATTGCGCATGCAGAATTTAACAACCTGGACTCTCTGAAAGCTCTGATCTCCGATAAAACCTGTGGTGTGGTGCTTGAGCCAACACAAGGCGAGGGTGGTGTCGTACCCGGTAATGTTGAGTTTCTGAAAGGTGTTCGTGAGCTGTGTGACGAGCACAATGCTCTGCTGGTATTTGATGAAGTGCAAACCGGCGTGGGTCGTACCGGTCACCTGTACGCTTACATGGAAAGCGGTGTTGTTCCGGATGTGATGGCAACAGCGAAAGCTCTGGGTGGTGGTTTCCCGATCGGTGCGATGCTGTGCAGCGATAAAGTGGCACCAAGTCTGGGCTTTGGTACTCACGGCAGCACCTATGGCGGTAACCCGCTGGCGTGTGCTGTGGCTGAAAAAGCGTTGGATATCATTAACACCCCAGAGGTGTTGTCCGGTGTGGCAACCCGTAATGCGATCTTCAGTGAAGAGCTGAACAAGCTGAACGAGCGTTTCAGTATCTTCAAAGAAGTCCGTGGCAGTGGTCTGCTGATTGGTGCTGAACTGATCGAAGCGTGGCACGGTAAAGCCGGTGAGTTCCTGGCGGCAGCTCGTGCTGAAGGTCTGATGATGCTGGTTGCTGGTCCTAACGTACTGCGTTTTGCACCGTCGCTGATCATCCCTGAGTCCGATATTCGTGAGGGTATGGCGAAGCTGGGTGAGGCGATTGCTAAGGTACTGGAAGCGGCTAAGGCGTAAGAACCTGAACTGACAAAGGTTATGCATAAAGGGCCATGGGTTTTAACCCATGGCCCTTTATGTTGTTGTCACTTCAGTCAGCGCTGGTGCAAAGATGCCTTAGACACCGGCACCCATAATATCCCGGCCAAGGTGGATCAGCTGAGGGGCAAGAACATTCTCAAGATGCTCTTTACTGAATATATAGGAAGGACCACCACAACTGAGGCAGACGATCTTGTCATCCCGAAGTTTCAGCGGAACGGCAACGGAGTTAACGTTCCGGTCCCAGACACCATAGGCTGAGGTGTAACCTTTTTCGCGGTATTCCTCGATGGCTGCATCAATACCTGCTTTTATCTCAGGCCAGTTCTCTTCATCCTTTTTCTGGATGTAGGACATAAAGAACTCTCGCTCTTCCTGAGTAATCATGGCCAGAAAAGCGCGACCAATAGCGCTGGTTGCCATAGGTAATAAAGAACCGACTTCAACCCGCAGAGACTGAGCATCATCGCTGCGGCTGTAGGCAACAAAGATCATTGAGAGCCTTTCCCGGGTTGCTAAGCCAATGGATACCTGTGCTCTTTTCGCCATCGCATCCATATAGGGTTGCGCAACCTGACGTACCTGAAGCTGGTTGGTGTAGGCACTGCCTAAGGCGAGTACGCCTGAGTCCAGCTGATATTTCTCAAGGCTGGGTGAATAGGTCAGATAACCCAGCTTTGTCAGTGTGTAAGTCAGGCGCGATACAGTGGGTTTTGGCAGACCTGTAATAGCGGCAATATCCTGATTTCCCAGTACGCCACCTTTTTGGCCAAATGCCCTTAGAATTTCCAGACCCCTTGCCAGTGCTTCGACAAACTTCCGGTCTTTATCTTCTTTGGATTTACCGCTCTGATAATCAAAAAATTCCTGCATAGTGCTCCGCCATTCCGAACTGTTCGCTTTTATTGCCTTTATGACCGTCGCTGCTGCTCTGATCGAGTTGCACACTTTCGTTTGAGTGATCAGGTGCGAGGTAGTCTGCAAAACTGTGTTTCATTATACATTTTGTGGGCTTTAATTATAGAAGCCTATCGTTAAAGGGCCCGTGAATACTGCTTTTAGCACTTCTTCTAATATAGATGGGCCATTTTTTTGCAGAAAAAGGCTCACTCTTCTTACTTTTAATGCTCACGAGCTTCGCCTGTAGAAAGTGAAGTTCACATTTCGGTCGGCAGTTTCATCCTGCAATTTAAGAGTTGCGATAAGCAAGTCCGTTATGTAAAGTCTAACATGTTTATCGCGGTATAGTATTTCGCAATGCGAAATAAAAATAACAACAAAATGGAGTACGGCAATGAAATTCTTCAAAAAGTGCCTTGCAGGTGTTCTGTTAACGTCTCTGGTGGGCACCGCTCAGGCTGCGACCACGCTTACCTTTGGTGAGCCCGCACCCAACCGTGGTGCCCGGGCTGCAGATGTTCAGTGGTTTGCTGATCAGGTAGAGCAGCGTTCCGGCGGCGATCTGAAAATTGATATTCAGTGGGGGGGAGCACTGTTTAAAGCTAAGGCTGCACGTCAGGCGATCAGTACAGGCGTGGCTGATATGGGTAGTATCATTCAGGGGTATTTCCCTCGTGAGCTGATATCGACCGGAATCGGAGATCTGCCATTTGACAATCAGGACCCTTGGGTTGGTATTCAAGCCATTAATGAATTCGTAAGAGACGGTCAGGTCGAGAAACAGCTGGCGCGTCAGAATTTGCACTTGCTGACCTCCTACAGTGTGGGCCAGGTTAACCTGATCTGTAAAGATCAGCCGATTACGTCGTTATCTGATCTGGATGGCAAAAAACTTCGTGGGATCGGTGTTTACGGACATGTTCTGGGGGATAACGGTGCCAGTCAGGTCAACATGTCGGTTTATAAGGTCTATCAGGGGCTGGATACCGGTCTGATTGATTGCGCGCAAACTTATCTGAGCGCTTCTGCTGCGCTTAAGCATGACGAAGTTGCCAAATATATCACCAAGCTCAACTGGGGGATCTTCTCGGGTCTGGGCATCTATATCAACAATGATGTTTACAAGAGTCTGAGTCCTTCGCAGCGTAAGGTTCTGAGTGAGGTTTCAGCCGATTTTGCCAATCATCATGGTCGCAATGTCATTGCTAATGATATTGCCGGTGAGAAGAAACTGGTACAGAACGGAATGATCTCTAACGAGTTACCGGCATCTGTCAGTAAAACACTGATCGACCAGAGCAACACCTATTTTCAGGATTGGGTACAAAAAGCAAACGCTTCCAGACTTGATGGTGAGCGCCTGCTTAAAAAGTATCAGGACCTGGTCGCCAAGTATAAGCATGAGAAAGAAACCTCAGGCTATCCCTGGGAACGCTAATTGTAGTGACCCCAGGGAAGGGGTCTTCGAGGAGGCCTTATGCTGAAGAAAATAGAAGAACTCTTTTTATATGTTGCGGGTTTTTGCATTGTTGCTTTGGGTGTGATGATCACGCTGACGGTTTTACTGAGAAATTTCTTTAATACCGGTGTGCCTGATGTCGTCACGATTGTGGGTGAATTGATGGTGGGTGGTGTGTTTCTGCCACTGGCGTATGTCACGGCCAAGTATCACCACATTGCCATCGACTTTTTATTTAAGCTTCTGAGTCGTCGTCTTCGGCTTGTTATTTTGGCGTTTGGCTCGTTCATTGTTCTTTTCCCGATGTTTCTGGTGGCTTTCGCAGCCTGGGGATCTTTCAGTCATGCGATGTCCAGCGGTGCCTATTTTTTCGGAGAACTTGAGCTGCCTGAATGGCCGGGCCGTTTAGCCTTTTTTGTCGGCTTTGCTCTGTTCTATATCCGGTTAGTTATTATCTTTTTTCAGGACCTGAAGGCGGCTTATTTGAATGATGTGAACTACCTCGCTGCCCGCACTGATTCTGATGACAGAATTGAGGAGAGTTGATCGATGGACCCCATTATATTAGGTGGCATTGGGTTTCTTTGTGCACTGCTTTTACTGGCTATTCGCGTTCCGATCTCTTTCACTCTGGCAGGGGTTTCATCGCTCTTCATCTTTATCTTCTTTATCAATAAAGGGATGGATGTTGAACGGGCTTTAAGGCCAACGCTGTCTATGATTGCAGGTAATACCTATGAGCTGGTGCACTCTTATGATCTGAGTATGATCCCGCTCTTTATCCTGCTGGGACATATTGCGTATCACACCGGAATGACCGGTGATATCTATAAAGCAGCCCGTGTTTGGTTACTGAAGCTGCCCGGTGGTGTGGCAATGGCTTCGGTATTTGGTTGCGCGGGTTTCTCGGCGATTACCGGTTCAAGTATGGCTTGTGCATCGGCTATGGGGCGCATCTGTGTTCCGGAAATGCTGGATGCAGGCTATAACAAAAAGTTAGCCAGTTCGTCAGTGGCTGTGGGTGGAACATTGGGCTCTTTGATTCCACCAAGTGTACTTTTTATTATCTACGGCATTTTTACCGAAGTATCGATCAACAAGCTCTTTCTGGCGGGTGTACTGCCGGGGATTTTATCCCTGCTGGCCTATATCCTGGTGATTTTTATCTGGGTGAAGCGTAAGCCATCAGATGCGCCTGCTATTGAGTCTGACCGCCACGAAAGCCGTCTTAAGGTGGCGCTGGATTGCTGGCCAGTGGTGTTTCTGTTTCTGATCATCATTGGTGGTATCTACAGTGGTTTCTTTACCGCCACAGAGGCTGCCGGTGTGAGCACCACCATCGCTATTTTGGTGGGCATTAAGCAGAAGAAACTGAATTGGGCGAAATTTCTCGATTCGGTAAAGGAGACTTGCCTGCAAACGACATCTATCTTCTTTATTGCGGCAGGTGCCAAGATCTTTGTTGGCTTTATTGCTCTGACCGGGATTGCGCCATCCATCGCGGAGATGATTACGCAGATGGATCTGTCGCTGTGGTTGCTGCTGGCCATGATTGCCGTTATTTATCTGGTGCTGGGTATGTTTCTGGACCCGCTGGGTATTCTGGTGCTGACCCTGCCGTTTCTGATTCCTATGGTGGAAGGTTATGGCCTGAATCTGATCTGGTTCGGTGTGGTGGTGGTTAAGCTGCTGGAAATCAGTCTGATCACGCCTCCGGTTGGCCTTAATGTGTTTGTGATCGGAAGTGTGATCCGCGGACGGGTTGAGGTTGGCGAGATCTTTATGGGGGTGATGCGCTTCCTGGCGATAGACCTGTTGGTGCTGATCGCCCTGATCGCCTTCCCGGCTATATCCCTGTTGTTACCGAACACATCATTTTAATTTTCGAACCCTTTCTTCAGCATCTTAGGGCTCGCCCTGCCTTGTTAAAGGCAGGGTTTTTTTTGGCACGGTCAAAAGCCCTTTTTATCCCTCAGCTGTTCGCTGGTTCCTTCTCCTTCTGTCCCTTCCCACCCCCACCCCCTTTTCTCTTTCTCTGACTGTTTTCTCATTGTGGTTTTGTCACCAGTTCTCAGCCGCTTCAAGGCGTTGAGGTGCCTTCCGATCCTGGCTGATATTCGGAGCAATGACGGATAACCTTTTAGGCGCTCAGGTTTGCCGGGACAACTTTGGGGCAGACAGAACAGGCACTGGATGATTTGAACGGCGGAATGGTTTAAACGGCAGGATGCTTTGGGCAGCAAGACCGTCTGAACAGCTTTGGCGGGGGGCTGAAAAATACAGGTTATACCGAAATAAAAGAAGGCATGGCGTGCCATGCCTGTCAGAGGGAAGGTGGGATGTAAGGAATTACTCGCTACCGCCACGATAGCGCAGCGTACCCTGTGCCGTTGCCGCAAGGGTGCCGTCATCGTCGTAGGCCCGGACTTCACTGAAGAAGATTTTACGACCGCGTCCGGTCATGCTGGCGCAGACTTTGATATAACGGCCTTTAACGGGCGCAATAAAGTTGCTGTTCAGTGATAGTGTGGAGGCGTACCGGCTGTTGTCTTCGGAATAGGTTCCGGCCATAGCCGCTGCAATATCCATTAACGCGCACAGATACCCCCCGTGGGCGACATTCTGACGGTTGATGAATCTGGGCTCCAGTTGAGAATGCAGGGTGATTGAGGATTCATTCCACTCCTGAATCTCAATATTCATATCTTCAAAAAAACCACTGTTGGCTGACTTGCTCATTCTGTTATCCAAAGATGCTGACTAGGGTTAAGACCAAAATACATAGTGATAAATAAAGGTAGTTTGTTCGGTAAAGTTGCCGTACCGGAATACCGGTTTCACGGGCGATCAGAAGGTTGGTGATCGAGATAGGTGAGATGCACATAGACAGAGACCAACCGGCTGTAATGCACAGGTAAAAGGCTTCTTTGTTGGTGATCTGGTCGGCGTAAGGGGCAATAAAGCTGCACAGAATAGCGACGGTAATCAGAGGTGATATCGCCAGAGCTGAGGCACCTATGATGATTATCGGCAGGATCAGAGTAATGATCGGGCTATGCAGATACGGAGACAGATCGACCCACTGGGTCTGGCGGTTTACTTCGGTAATCAGGCTTCCGATAGCGGCCGAAAATAACAGAATGGTGGCTTCGCTGTGGAAGGTTGCTGATGACTTGACGATCTCTTGCTGAATCGCTTTTTGCTTACCGGTAAGCAGCGCGGTTGCTGTCAGTATCAGGATCGATGCGGGGATAAATGATTTAGACAACGGCAGCTCAGAGACGAAATACACCAAGGCGATAATCAGGACGCAGCTCATCAGGTAGAAGGCGGACAACATGAGTCGCTTGTGGTCGACCTGTCTGGGTTCCCGTTTAGCCGGTGCGGCTGTTTTATCCCGTCGGATACTGTCCAGAATGGCGATCGCCAGGAACACGCTGACAATCGGCAGCGCATGTTCAAAGACGGTATTGAAGTCCACCGGAAAAAGCATGGTGGTCATCAGTACAAAGGTCACAGAAAAAGGCGAGATCATCGGGATCAGAGAGAAGCCCCTCTGGATCGGTAGCGCCAGATCCCGGTTGCTGTTGAACAGGTTGTAGATCAGAGGGATAGCGCCAAAACTAATGAAGGTTCCGGAGCCAAGACTGGCGATAGCCACAGATGTCTTCTGTTTATTGCGCCCCATTTCCGCGATGATCTCACGCAGCTCCTGCAATGAACTGATATTCACCGTCGCAATTTTCAGCGTTGTTGCTGCCAGAATAAAGGCGCAGAAAATAACCAGGCTTTTTTCAATTCGCAGACTGGCTTCCGGCGTTACCACACTGAAATAGAGATAGATCGTCAGACTGACCAGCAGCAAGGCAAGCTTCACCGGGGAGAAGCTTCGTATGCAGATCAGGGAATAGGCCATGTAAGCCGCAAAGGCTGTTAGCAGGATGCTGTGCTCATGCTGATACAGCGAGAGAGCGCTGCTCAAAAATGCAAGGATCAGAAAAACAGGAGCAGGTCTGAGCAGCGACGGGTTCATGGCATTCCGGAGATTGTCTGATTAATGGGTAGAGGAACTGCAGAGTTCTTCTGCCATTGTTTTTAATTGGTTTTTCAGGATTTTTCCTGATCCGCTGGCGGGGAAATGATCCAGAAATATAAAGCGGGCCGGTACCTTGTAAGGGGACAGGCGCTCTTTACAGAATACCCGCAGTTCATCCTGTGACAGACTTTGGCCTTCAGACATCTGAACAAAAGCGATCACAACCTCATTATGGTCTTCGGTGACACCCACCACAGCGGACTGAATCACCGAGTCGTGTTCATTGATTGCCGCCTCAACTTCAGCCGGATAAACATTAAAGCCGGAACGGATAATCAGCTCTTTTGTGCGACCGACAATGTAGAGATTGCCGTCTTCATCCAGCCGGGCCAGATCCTGAGTATTCAGCCAGCCGTCATCCATCAGAACCGCTGCGGTCATCTCCGGCTTATTATAATAGCCTTTCATCACATGGGGGCCTCGGGTCCAGAGTTCCCCTACGTCACCGGTTTGAACTTCCTGCCCGTTTTCCGCTAATAACTTAATTTCGATCCCTGGGATTGGTCGGCCACAGGAGAGGTTATTCAACTGGGTGTTATAGCGCAGTGCCGATACGGTAGGGCTGGTTTCCGTCAGGCCATAGCCGTTGTGCAATACCATACCGAATACCCCCTCGATATAGCGTTTGGTCTCCATATCCAGAGAAGCCCCGCCAATAAAGAGGTAGGTCAGGTTAAGTTCATGGGTGTTGATCCCCTGACGTTTAATCTCATCAATCAGGCTGCTGTACATGGGAGGAACCCCCATGAAGATGGTCACTTTCTGATCTACCAGGGTTTTCAGGCATTTCTGAGCGGAGAATTTAGGCTCAAAATACAGTGCGCCACCATACAGCAAGGTTGCCAGGCAGCAGGATGTCAGACCAAAGGAATGGGACATCGGCAGGGCCGCGAAAACATAGCTGTGCTCGTCAAGATGGCGGATTCGGCCGGATAATGCTGAAGCAAACAACACATTACTGTGGGTCAGCATCACTCCCTTGGGTTTGCCGGTTGTACCTGAGGTGTAGATCAGCGCGAAGACCTGCTCTTTGCCGGATGCCTGTACCACTTCAGGAGTGGCTTCCAGTGTTGGGGAATGAATAAAGGTGCCGGAGGATAATTGAGTCTGCAGTGTATGACCCATGGCCTTTGCGTGCTGCTCAGCGGTCTGAGAAACCTCCGTTGTGTAAATCACAAGCCTTGGTTTGCAGTCATCAAAGATATTCTGAATCTCATAATCCGTCAGGCGTGAATTAACCGGAACCGCCCAGGCATCCAGCTCACTGGTGGCCATCATAAAGGTCAGCAGTACAAGGCTGTTCTCTGCTACCAGCAGAACCCGGTCACCTCCTCTCACCTGATGCGCCTGCAGGAAACGTTTGGCTTCTTCAACGGCAGCCGCTAATTCGCCGTAGGTCATCGAGCGCTGCTCTTCCACGGTACAGATATTGTCAGGATGACTCAGAGCATGGCGCAACACGGCATGACTCATTCTTTCCGGCAAATTCTTAACCACAGTTTCTGAATGACTACCCATGATCTCTTCGTGAGGGATAAGCATTTTCAGGTCCTCATAACCTTGTTTTTATTTTGTTGAAATCCATGCTAGCAAAATCATGTACCGCTATGCAAAACTAAAAATTAAAAATGTAATCAGCCAGAAGCATCTCTATTTCAGATTCTTAGAATAGCTATCTATAGAAATATGAGACTTTTTATTCTGATTGAGTGAGATTTTTTATTTATTTTTGATTTCTTAGCATGTAGATTGAAAGTTAATTCCGGTATGCGAAATAGGTGATTTATGTTGGATGCTTTTATTTACGATGGAATACGAACCCCTTTTGGTCGCTTTAACGGTGGCCTTTCTTCTGTCCGTCCTGATGACCTGCTGGCCGCAGCCATCAAAGAACTGCTGGTCCGCACCGGTGTGGATGCCGCGCTGGTAGAAGATGTTGTTGCCGGCTGTTCAAATCAGGCCGGTGAAGATAGTCGTAATGTTGCCCGCTTTGCTGGCTTGCAGGCCGGTTTACCGGTAACGACAGCGGGGCTGACGGTTAATCGCCTTTGTGGTTCTGCTCTGGCTGCCCTGATTGATACATCCCGTGCTGTGCGCTGCAATGAGGGGCGTCTTTTTGTTGCCGGTGGCGTTGAGTCCATGAGTCGTGCCCCCCTGGTATTATCGAAATCGACTCAGGCATTTGACCGTAGCCAGGTGCTGGCGGATACAACGATTGGCCCTCGTTTTACCAACAAGAAGATTACTGAAGTCTATGGTAATCACTCGATGCCTCAGACCGCTGACAATGTTGCCGCCCAGTTGGGGTTAAGCCGTGAGGCCTGTGATGCCTTTGCCTATGGCTCGCAACAGAAATATCAGCAAGCCTTTGAACGCGGCTTCTTTAAAGAAGAGATTCTGCCGATTGACGTTACAGTAGGGCGCAATAAAACCGTTACGATCGATACCGACGAACATCCGCGCCCGGAAACCGGTTTAGAGAAACTGGCCGGTTTGCGTACGCTTTTTGAGGGCGGTGTGGTTACTGCCGGTAATGCGTCAGGTATTAATGATGGTGCCTCAGCGCTGCTGATAGGTGATCAATCGATTCAGGAGCAGTTTGGCATCAGACCCCGCGCCCGTGTGGTATCCACCGCTGTAGCGGGTGTTGAACCACGGGTTATGGGCCTTGGACCGGTTCCTGCCTCCCGTAAAGCTCTGGAGCGTGCGGGATTATCTCTGGCCGATATGGATGTTATCGAGATTAACGAAGCCTTTGCCGCTCAGGTGCTGGGTTGTGTTCAGGAGTTGGGTATCGATCCTGAAGATCCTCGCCTGAACCCCAATGGTGGCGCAATTGCACTGGGGCATCCGCTGGGTGCCAGTGGTGGCCGTATCGCACTGACAGCGGTTCGTCAGCTGGAGCAAACGGGTGGACGTTATGCGTTGGTGACCATGTGTATCGGTGTGGGTCAGGGCATTGCGGTTATTCTTGAACGGGTTTAAAGGAGCGGGTTATGAGTGTAGTCACCTATCGCGCCGAGGGTAATATCGGCATTATCGAGATCTGCAATCCACCGGTTAACGCGCTGTCTCAGGCGGTTCGCTCGGGGTTGCAGGAAGCCGTACAGCGTGCAGAAGCCGATACTGTTGATGTCGTTCTGTTTACCTGTGCCGGGAAAACCTTTGTCGCGGGTGCGGATATTTCCGAGTTTGATAAACCACCGATGATGCCAATTCTGCCGGATGTGCTGGCCCAGATTGAGGGCTGCAGCAAGATCACTCTGGCGTGCCTGCATGGAACGGCATTGGGTGGTGGTCTGGAACTGGCGCTGGCCTGTGATTATCGTATTGCAGTGCCCACGGCTAAGCTGGGGTTGCCGGAGGTGACTCTGGGGTTGATTCCGGGAGCCGGTGGAACCCAGCGTCTGCCGCGTCTGATTGCTGCGGATGAAGCGATCAAAATGGCTGCGCTGGGCGAGTTTCGCTCGGCTGCGCAGGCTAAGGAGATCGGCCTGATCGATCAGATTGCAGAAGGTGACCTGTTCTCTTCTGCGATCGAATTTGCCGGTGGATTGCTGGCTCAGGGTAAACGTCAGCGCCACGAGGATGTCGCGCCTCTGAGTGATCAGCAGATTGCTGACTGGAAGCGTCTGTTAGAGAAAAAATTCCGCGGGCAGCGCTCCCCATTAGTGGCACTGGACTGTATTGTCGCGGCGACCCATTCAACCCTTCAGGATGGTCTGGCCTATGAGCGTGCCACCTTTCAGGCGTGTAAAGCATCACCGGAATCTGCAGCCCTGCGGCACAAATTCTTTGCTGAGAAGCAGTCACCAAAGCTGGCGAATGTGTCTGATGATGTCCAGCCGCTGGCGATTCAGCATGTTGGTGTGATTGGCGGCGGTACCATGGGCGCAGGTATTAGTGTCTGCCTGCTGCAGGCCGGATACCCGGTCACCATGGTGGAGCGGAACACCGAGGCGCTGGAGACAGGGCTTGATCGGGTCAATCAGACGCTGACGCGCCAGTTTGAGAGTCAGCGACTCAGCGAGACCGCTTATCAGGATGCCATGTCCCGCCTTAAGGGCACGCTCTCCTATGATGATCTGGCCGATACGGATCTGGTTATCGAAGCGGTGTTTGAAAGCCTGGATGTAAAGGAAGATGTCTTCCGTAAATTAGATGCGGCCTGTAAGCCCGGCACCATTCTGGCGACCAACACCTCTTATCTGGATATCAATATTATTGCCGGATACACCCAGCGACCGGAGCAGGTGATTGGTCTGCACTTCTTTAGTCCGGCTCATATTATGAAGCTTCTGGAAGTGATTCAGGGTGATCAGACGACGGAAGTCGTGCTGAAAACGGTGATGGAGCTGGCGAAGAAGATTCGTAAAATTCCTGTGCTGTCCGGTGTTTGTTACGGCTTTATCGGAAACCGTATGCTGCGTCAGTATTTCCGGGAAACGCAGCTCTGCCTGTTGGAAGGTGCCTCACCGCAACAGATCGATCAGGCGATGAAAAATTTTGGTATGGCGATGGGACCGCTGGCTGTTTCTGACCTGGCAGGTCTGGATATCTCCTACAACGCCCGACGCAATCTCTCGCCAGAGTTGCGGGGCAAGCCTGAGACCTACGCTATTGCCGATGCTCTGGTGGAAGCGGGGCGTATCGGCCAGAAGTGTTCGCTGGGTTATTACGATTATCGGGAGGACAAGCGGCCAAAACCTGATGCGGATGTTCAGGCCATCATTGAACAGATGTCGGCAAAGTTTGGGGTGACCCGAAGAGCCCTCTCTGATGAGGAGATTGTTAGTCGCCTGACGCTGACTCTGATTAATGAAGGCTTCAAAATCCTTGAGGAAGGGATTGCTCAGCGCGCCAGTGATATTGATGTGGTGTATGTCAACGGCTATGGCTTCCCGGCATTCCGCGGTGGCCCTATGTTCCTGGCGGAGCAGATGGGTTTTGAGACGGTGCTGAATAAAATCAATGAGTACCGCCGTACGCTGGACCCGGATAACTGGCAGCCGTCTGTATTATTGGAGTCACGGGCAGCGGCCTCCTGAATGCTCTTCAGCGCTCTGGAATCCTCTTGCGTACTCTGAGTTTCTCTAAGTGCTCTGAGTTTCTCTTAAGTGCTCTGAATTCGGTTTAATCTTACGGGGTTTTATCTTAATTCACTGGGTTTCCTTTTAAGGCTCCTTATCTTTTGATTCGGAGCCTTTTCTTTTGCATTTCTGTCCTGTAGCACGTTTTTTCAGTGGCCCATAAAAGCCTTTCTTTTCGACCGAATAGTCAATTTTGCGTTTTTCAGTTTCGCATAGAGAAATTAGATACCGTAATTTGTTGACTCGGTTCTTCTATGTGGTATTTTGGTTTGCATAAATAGAACAAACCGGAGAGTGATGATGGATTTGAATTTTAGTGATCAGGATCTGGCTTTTCGTGAAGAGGTCAGAGAATTCTTCCGAACCAGATACCCTCAGTCGGTAAAAGAAAAACAAGATAGCGGCATCTACCTGACAAAAGAGGATCATGTCCTCTGGCAGAAAGCGCTGCATGAAAAGGGATGGGCGGGTATCAACTGGCCGGTAGAGTACGGTGGCACAGGCTGGACGACGGCACAGAAGTATATTTTTGCCAATGAGTCCGCTGCCCATAATGCGCCACGACTGGTTCCTTTTGGCTTGTCTATGGTGGCCCCGGTTATCTACACCTATGGCAACGAAGAGCAGAAGCAGCGCTTTCTGCCTGACATTCTGGCGTCCAACGTCTGGTGGTGTCAGGGCTATTCCGAACCCAATTCAGGATCGGATCTGGCGTCCCTGAAAACCAAAGCGGTTCGGGACGGTGATCATTACATCGTTAACGGCACCAAAACCTGGACAACCCTGGGTCAGCACGCTGACTGGATCTTCTGCCTGGTTCGTACCGATGACACCGGCAAAAAGCAGGATGGCATCAGCTTCCTGTTGATCGATATGAAAACTCCGGGTGTTTCGGTAACTCCGATTATCACTATTGACGGTATCCGCGAAGTTAATGAAGTGCACTTTGAGGATGTCAGAGTGCCGGCGGAAAACCTGATTGGTGAAGAGGGTAAAGGCTGGACCTATGCCAAGGTACTGCTGACCCATGAGCGTACCGGCATCGCCCGTGTTGCCGAGTCTAAGGCCAAACTGGCCAGCCTGAAAAAACGCATCGAAAGCGGTACCTCTGAGCTGAATGACCTGTCAGGCAATGCCGTGTTTATGTCCCGTGTTGCAGAGGCAGAGGTTGAGCTTAAGGCGCTGGAATTTACAGAACTGCGGGTTCTGTCTTCCGTTGCTACCGGTAAAGCACCGGGTTCTGAGTCTTCCATTCTGAAGATTAAAGGTACCGAGATTATGCAGCTGCTGGATGAGCTTCTGTTAGAAGTGGCGGGCATTCAGGGGCTGCCATTCCTGCCGGGGCAGTACCAGACCGGTTTTGATGGTGAAACCGAAGGTCCTGCATTTGCGGCTAAAGCGGCTCCTGTTTATTACAACAACCGCAAGCTGAGTATCTACGGCGGTACAAACGAAATTCAGAAGAACATCATTTCCAAACAGGTTTTGGGCCTTTGATAGGGTGGGGACTATGGACTTTTCATTAAACGATATTCAGCAAATGATGCAGGACAGTGCATCCCGCTTTATCACGAACGAATACGATTTTGAGACCCGCCGTAAGCTGGCTGACAGCGACACGGGTTATGACGAGAAAAACTGGCAGACTTTTGCCGAGCTGGGCTGGCTGGCGCTTATGGTCCCGGAAGAGTTTGGTGGCCTGGGCGGTACCATTCAGGATGCGATTGTTCTTCAGGAAGCCTTTGGTAAAGGCATGGTAGTTGAGCCGTTCTTTGCCACGGTGATTCTGTCCGCGAACCTGATCAATAAACTCGGCCATTCCGGGCAGAAAGAAACGCTGCTGCCTCAGATTGCGGAAGGTTCTCTAAAGGTGTCTCTGGCGCATACTGAGCTGGAAGCGGCTTCAACACCTGCATCCGTGGCAACCCGTGCGGTAAAAGAAGGTTCGGGTTATGTCATTAGCGGTGCTAAAAATTATGTCCTGAATGCCAACACCAGTGATCTGCTGTTGGTGACTGCCCAGAGTTCTGATGACAGTGAATCCGGGCTGACCGTTTTTGTCGTTCCGGCAGACAGTCAGGGACTGAGCTTTAAGCACTACAAAGGCAACGATGGCAGCTCGGCATCTAATCTGGTGCTGGATCAGGTCTTTGTGGATGAGAGTGCTGTTTTGGGTCAGGCCGGTCTTGCCGCTGATGCTGTCAATGAGGTTCTGGCAGACGGGATTATTGCGCTGTCTGCTGAGGCGGTCGGCATCATGGATGCCCTGCTGGAAAAAACCAATGAATATGTGAAAACCCGTAAGCAGTTTGAACGCCCTATTGGTAACTTCCAGGTGGTTCAGCACCGTATCGCGGATATGTTCATCGAGAAAGAGATGTCACGTTCCATGCTTTACTTTTCGGTACTGGAACCTGCCAATGCCGCTGAAGCACAACGGGCCGCATCCATGCTGAAGGTGAAGATCGGCAATGCAGCGCGCCTGGTTGGTCAATCCGCTGTTCAACTGCATGGTGGTATGGGTATCACAGACGAACTGGATGTCGGTCATTACTTTAAGCGTCTGACCAGTCTGAATATGTTGCTGGGTAGCCGCGACTGGCACCTTAACCGTCTGATCGCTCAATAACGGGCATCTGAAACTCTTATTACGAAATACAGGGAGGCTTCCATGAAAGTATTGGTAGCGGTCAAGCGCGTCATTGACTACAACGTCAAAATTCGTGTTAAAGCGGACAACTCTGACGTTGATCTGACCAATGTGAAAATGGCGATGAATCCGTTCTGCGAAATCGCAGTGGAAGAAGCGGTTCGTCTGAAAGAGAAAGGTATCGCAACCGAGATCGTTGTGGTTTCTGTTGGCCCGAAACAGGCTCAGGAGCAGTTGCGTACTGCACTGGCGCTGGGTGCAGACCGCGCCCTGCTTGTTGATACGTCGGAGATTGAGACTGCAGACAAAGTAGACTCTCTGGGCGTTGCCAAACTGCTGGCGAAGCTGGTGGAAGAAGAGCAGCCGGGTCTGGTGGTTCTGGGTAAACAGTCGATCGATTCTGATAACAACCAGACCGGTCAGATGCTGGGTGCACTGACGGGTATGCCTCAGGGTACGTTTGCTTCTGAAGTCGCCGTTGACGGCGAAAAAGTCAACGTAACCCGTGAGATCGACGGCGGTCTGCAGACAGTGGCACTGAATCTGCCTGCTATCGTGACCACAGACCTGCGTCTGAACGAGCCCCGTTATGCGTCTCTGCCTAACATCATGAAAGCCAAGCGTAAGCCGCTGGATGTTAAGACCCCGGCTGATCTGGGTGTTGATGTAGCGTCTAAAGTGAAGACCCTGAAAGTTGAGCCACCTGCAGAACGCAGCGCGGGTATCAAAGTGGGCAGCGTAGACGAGCTGGTAGAAAAACTGAAAAACGAAGCGAAGGTGATCTGATCATGAGTATCTTAGTCGTAGCTGATCACAACAATGCCGCTCTGGTGGGTGCTACTGCAAATACAGTTGCAGCTGCTCAGCAGATCGGTGGCGATATCACGGTACTGGTTGCCGGCAGCAACTGTGGTGCGGCGGCTGAAGAAGCTGCAAAACTGAACGGCGTTGCAAAAGTGGTTGTTGCTGACAACGCTGCTTACGAGCATCTGCTGGCTGAAAACGTCTCTCTGCTTGTAGCCGATCTTGGTAAAGATTTCTCTCACATCCTGGCGCCTGCGACGTCCAACGGCAAAAACATCATGCCACGGGTTGCTGCGCTGCTGGATGTGGCTCAGATCTCTGACATCATTGCCGTTGAATCGGCGGATACCTTTAAGCGTCCTATCTACGCCGGTAACGCGATTGCGACGGTTCAGTCTGAAGACGCAATCAAAGTGATCACGGTTCGTGGTACGGGTTTTGACGCAGTTGCTGCTGACGGTTCTGCTGCGGTTGAATCTCTGGACAATGCACAGGATGCCGGTAAGTCTGCATTCGTTGGCGAAGAGCTGGCGAAATCTGACCGTCCTGAGCTGACGGCTGCGAAAGTGGTGATCTCCGGTGGCCGTGGTATGGGCAACGGTGAAAACTTTGAACTGCTGAACAAGGTGGCTGACAAGCTGGGTGCCGCGGTTGGTGCATCCCGTGCAGCCGTTGATGCAGGCTTCGTACCGAACGATATGCAGGTGGGTCAGACCGGTAAAATCGTTGCGCCTGAGCTGTATATCGCGGTGGGCATCTCTGGTGCGATTCAGCACCTGGCCGGTATGAAAGACTCTAAAGTGATCGTCGCCATCAACAAAGATGAAGAAGCGCCGATCTTCCAGGTAGCAGACTACGGTCTGGTGGGTGACCTGTTCACCGCACTGCCTGAGCTGGAAGGTAAGCTTTAGGGTTGGAGCTCAGCAAGTGTTATATCCTGTCGGATGTTATCTCTTGATGAGGAAAAGATCCTCGGATAATAAGTGCTGACAAAAGGCCATAGGTGAAAATCTATGGCCTTTTTTGTATGCACAGGATTGCTAATCAGGTCTTCGGTTTAAGCTCTCGGGGATAACATGATGCTTGCACTCGGGAATTTTATATTTAATATATGAATACATATTCATAAGTTAAGGATGAGTTTCCATGGCTCACTCACACGGCGATCACGATCACCAGCATTCACATGATCACGGCCATAGTTGCGGTCACGGCCATGACCACTCCCATGTACCGGAGATGTCAGAGGCGAATGAGCGTAAGGTGCTGCTCTCTTTCTTCCTGATTTTCAGTTTTATGGTTGTCGAGGTGATCGGTGGTCTGATCTCGGGATCGCTGGCGCTGCTGGCCGATGCGGGTCACATGCTGACCGATGCCGCTGCGCTGGCACTGGCTTATGCCGCTTTCCGTTTTGGTCGTAAGGCTGCAGATACCAAACGCACCTTTGGCTATCTGCGTTTTGAAGTGATCGCCGGTTTTATCAATGCCATTACCCTGTTTGTGATTGTCGGCTGGATTATGTTTGAAGCCTGGGAGCGCTTCAGCGAGCCTCAGCCAGTGCTGGCCGGTCCTATGATGGCGGTGGCGATTGCCGGTCTTTTGGTCAATATTCTGGTGTTCTGGATTCTGACCCGGGGTGACAGCGAGCACGTCAATATCAAGGGTGCAGCCCTGCATGTGCTGGGCGATCTGTTAGGTTCCATCGGTGCAGTTGCCGCTGCAGTGATTATTCACTTTACCGGCTGGACGCCTATCGACCCGATTTTGTCTGTCGTGGTCTCCCTGTTGATTCTGCGCAGTGCCTGGGCGCTGCTGGCGAAATCCCTGCATATCCTGCTGGAAGGCGCACCGGATAACGCGACTCCGGAGCAGATTCGTCGTCACATCAAAGACAGTCTGCCCGGTGTTACCGATATCAGTCACGTGCATGTTTGGCTCATCACTTCGGGACGTGCGCTGGCAACACTGCATGTGCGTCCTGAGAGCGATGCCATGGCACGTGAGGTCACTCAGGCGGTGGAGCAGGAGCTGAAAAACAAGTTCCGGATTGAACACGTGACCGTCGCCGTAGACTGGAATGAAGGCAGTTCCAGTGTTTGTAGCTTATCAGAGCCGTCAGAATATAACTCTGAACATCAGCATTAGGCGGGGAGCTGGATACCATGTCGACACCACATCATCATGACACCCTGTCCCTGCAGGACAGCACCATTCTGGCGGAAACCTTCCGCCTGCTGGGCGACCCCAGTCGGTTACGTATTCTCTTCTACTGCCTGAACGAGCCGAAATCCGTGGGAGATATCGCGGAACAACTGGATCTTTCCCAAACACTGGTCAGC
The DNA here is from genome assembly GCF_982874595.1 of Oceanospirillum sp. Lineage (NCBI taxonomy): Bacteria > Pseudomonadati > Pseudomonadota > Gammaproteobacteria > Oceanospirillales > Oceanospirillaceae > Oceanospirillum > Oceanospirillum sp. The sequence continues at coordinate 97,789 of NZ_CEYNZH010000008.1, forward strand.
CACCATCTGCGTTTGCTGCGCGGGGCAAGACTCGTCGTCGGTGAGCGCCGCTCCCGTCAGGTGTTTTACGCACTGGCGGATGATCATGTACGGGATATGCTGAAAGATATGGTTGTGCATATTAATGAAGAGCATGATACTGACTAAGATCAAATAAGGCACCGGTAGGATTGATTGCTTATTTATCAAAAGGTTATGATCCTGCACGAGTCATAGATTGGCAAAAATCAGGATATTACAAGGAAGTACAATGAATAGGATTTTGATTGCGTCTTTAGTTTCTCTGTTGTTAGCGGGTTGTTTGGGGGGAGAGGAGGAATCCAATAGCTCTTCATCAGCACCTTCCGGGGAAGACGCTGCAGGTGCTGCAGATAATACATCTGATACAGACGCTGGTGTAATCACTTCAGGGACAGATGTAGCGAATCTTAGTCAAGGTGCTACTGCAGTTTCATCGTTCAACTCCAGTACTGCCAGTAACTTGATTGATGGCAGTGAGATGAGGGCATGGATAAGTGCACCGGATATTCCAATCAATATTACGCTGAGCAATCAATACCAAATTGCTAAGATTGAAATTGCTAAAGATCACGAAGCTGGTACAGATGTAACGCTAGAAATTTCAGATGATGGTGTTAATTATAAAACTCTTTCTGTAACGAACTCTCCTGCTGATGTTACTTGCTCTGACTCTGCGTTTTATAGCATTAGGATTAAGTGCTTATTCGAACCTGCTCAAACAATATCGCACATACGTCTAACCTCATTAAATGGCAGGTCATACCGTTTTCAGGAGCTAAGGGCTTACACCGATTAGAATAGCTTAAAGGCCTGGTGACAGGCCTTTTCAATTTTTAAAGCCCCCCCATGTCCCCAATCTAAAAAAAAGGTCGCATCCCGGACAGAAACTCTTGCGGTCTTCAGCAATACTGAAGACAACGCAAAATAGGATGTCTTGAGATGAGTAACGACTTTACCCAATGGCTTGAGTGGATTGATTCACAGCACGACACCATGCTGGCCAATACCATTTCCCTTTCTGAAATCAACTCAGGCAGTCTGAATGCCACCGGTGTAAACCGTGTCGGTGATGAGCTGATCCGAATTTGCGAGCCCTTAGGTGGCGACGTTGAGCGCATCAAGGTTGCGCCATATCAGAGCGTCAACAACCAGGGCGTTGTTGAAGAATTCCCTCTGGGCGATGCGATCCGTATCCGCAAGCGTCCGGAAGCGCCGCTGCAGATCTTCTTCTGCGGGCATATGGATACCGTATTTGCTATCGATCACCACTTCCAGACCATAACCTGGCTGGATGACGATACGCTGAATGGCCCCGGCGTTGCCGATCTTAAAGGTGGCCTGATGGTGATGCTGACCGCGATTCAGGCGCTGGAACGCAGCCCGTTCGCAGAGCGTATCGGCTGGGAGATCCTGTTTAACTCCGATGAAGAGATCGGTTCTGCCGCTTCTGCACCTCTGATTGCTGATGCTGCTAAGCGTGTGCATCTGGGGCTTATCTACGAGCCAAGTTTCCCGGACGGCAATCTGGCCGGTGAGCGTAAAGGCAGCGGTAACTTCAGCGTTGTGATCCGTGGCCGTGCAGCACATGCCGGTCGTGAGCATCACCTGGGACGTAACGCGATTCGTGCCATGGCGGACTTTATCGCCATGCTGGATGACCTGAACGGTCAGCGTGAAGGCGTTACCATCAACCCCGGTTTTATCGAAGGTGGCGGTGCGGTCAATATCGTGCCGGATCTGTGTGTGTCCAAGTTCAATATCCGTCTGGAACGCCCTGAAGATGAACGCTGGTGTCAGAACCGTCTGGCAGAAATTGTCGGCAAAATTCACGCCCGCGAAGGCATTCTGATCGAGCTGCACGGCGGCTTTACCCGTAAGCCCAAGGTGCTGACCCCGGCTAACCAGAAGCTGTTCCAGCTGGCGAAAGATTGCGGTGCCGATCTGGGTATGCAGATCCAGTGGCTGCCAACCGGTGGTTGCTGTGATGGCAACAATCTGGCGGCAGCGGGTATTCCGAATATCGATACGCTGGGTGTACAGGGCGGCAAGATTCACTCTGCCGATGAGTACGTCAAAGTCTCCAGCTTTACCAAACGGGCTAAGCTGAGTGCACTGATGCTGATGAAACTGGCCGCTTCAGATGATCTGAGCTGGTTGGGTGTTCAGAAGGAGAAAGTTTGATGCTGGTACTGCGTCCTTTAGCGTTTCACGATCTGGCAGGGCTTGAGCGCCTTGCTGTGATCTCCGGTGGTCGTATGACGACGCTACCGGATAACCGTGATCATCTGAGTCAGCTGATCAGCAATACTCAGCAATCCCTGCGTAAAGTGGTCGATCGTCCGGCGGGTGAGAGCTATCACTTTGTGCTGGAAGATACCGAGACCGGCGAAGTGGTGGGTGTATCCGGTATTGAAGCGGCGGTGGGCATTACTTCTCCGTTCTATAGCTACCGTATCGATGATGTGGTGCACGCTTCCAGCGAACTCCAGATCCACAACCGTGTTCCGGCGCTGCATCTGTGTCAGGACTACACGGGGGCATCCCGTCTTTACACCTTGTTTATGGATAGCGAGCATCGTCAGGCGGAGAACATCCACCTGTTATCCCGCGCCCGCATGCTGTTTATCGCGGCGCACCCGGAGCGTTTCTCTCCGCGTCTGATCGTCGAACTGCAGGGTGTGGCTGATGAGAAAAACCAGTCGCCATTCTGGGAATGCCTCGGTCGTCACTTCTTCAATATGGATTTCAATAAAGCCAACTACCTGACGGGTATTAACTCCAAAGGCTTTATTGCAGATCTGATGCCGCACTATCCGGTTTATGTGCCCATGCTGAACCCGGAAGCGCAGGCGGTACTGGGGAAAGCCCGTGATGATATGCGCGATGTGCAGCAGCTGCTGGAAGCGGAAGGTTTCGAGTATCGCCGCTACGTAGACATCTTTGACGCCGGCCCAACACTGGAAGCCCGCACCGAATACGTACGCTCTGTCAGCCAGAGTCGTTGTCTGCCGGTTGCGATCGCTGAGACCGCAGACGATCAGCCGGTGGCGCTGATCAGCAATAACCAGCTGAACAACTACCGCTGCATTCTGGCTCCGATGAATCCGGATCAGCCAGTACTGACCGAAGCGCAAGCAGATGCACTGGAACTGAGTACCGGTGACAGCGCTCGGGTACTTTGGCTTTAAGCGGACGGTTGTTGTAAGTGGGTGGTTGTTGTAAGCGGATAATTATCCGATGGCTTCATCGTCTCTCAATAGAAGAATGATGAGGTCATCAGCAGGACGCTGAAAGAACGCTATAGCATTAATAAAAAACAGTAACTGCCAGCGTTGCACGGCTGGCAGACAATCTTTCTGAGACTTTTTGAGGAGCAGCCCGCCATGATGGTGGTTCGTCCAATTCAGGCTGAAGATCATGCAGCCCTGCGAGAACTTGCTCGCAAAACCGGTCCGGGTTTTACCTCCCTGCAGGATAACGATGAGCAGGTAGCCGGAAAAATCGAGAGCGCGCTGGAAGCGTTTAAGCCGAACAGCATTCCCGATGAAGCCCTGTACCTGTTTGTTATGGAAGAGACCGACACCGGTGAAGTCGTCGGAATCTGCGGTATCGAAGCCGCTGTTGGTCTGAGCGAGCCCTGGTACAACTACCGCGTAGGCACTCTGGTGCATGCTTCCCGCGAGCTGAATGTTTATAACCAGATTCATACCCTGACCATCTCGAATGACCACACCGGTTATTCCGAGCTGTGCACCCTGTTCCTGAGCCCGGAAGCCCGCCATAGCAAGAATGGCGCGTTGCTGTCCAAGTCCCGTTTTATGTTCCTGGCGGAATTCCCGCAGCGCTTTAACGAATACATGATCGCAGAGATGCGCGGTTACTCCGATGACAAAGGTGTATCGCCATTCTGGGAAGGTCTGGGTCGTCACTTCTTCTCTCTGGATTTTGCCGAAGCCGACACCCTGTCCTCAATGGATAAGGTGTTTATCGCCGAGCTGATGCCGAAGAACACCATCTACACCAACCTGCTGCCAAAAGAGGCACAGGAAGCGATTGGTAAAACCCACGAGGCGACCACACCTGCCCGTAAACTGCTGGAAGCAGAAGGTATGCGCTACACCGGTTACGTGGATATTTTTGACGGCGGCCCGACACTGGTTTCCCGCACTAATGATCTGCGTGCCGTGCAGGAAAGCCGCTACGTTAAAGCCCATGTGGTTGATGAGAAAACAGAACATAAGCCGGAAGGCGAACTTTATCTGGTCAGTACCACTGACTTTGCCAACTTCCGCTGCTGTATGACGGCGGTGGACGTGTTTGGCAACCATGTTGTCGGCCTGCCAAAAGCTGTGACCGACGCACTTCAGATTACAGAAGGCACCACCGTACGTATCGTACCTATGGCGTCAGGAAGGAGATTCTAAGATGACTGTGACCCAAGCAAATGTGAATTCAGGCAAATGTTTTATTAATGGGCAGTGTTTTATCAATGGAGCTTGGCAAGCGGGTGAAGGTCCGGAATTCACCTCCCTGAACCCGGCAACCGGTGAAGTGGTTTGGCAGGGTAAAGAAGCCTCTGCAGCTCAGGTTAATACGGCTGTAGAAGCAGCCCGCGCTGCCTCTGTTGAGTGGGCGATGACCTCTTTTGAAGCCCGCGAAGCGGTTGCACGTCGCTTTGCCGAGCTGCTGGGCGAGAACAAAGAAGAGATGGCGACCATCATTGCTGCGGAAACCGGTAAGCCGATCTGGGAAACCCGTACCGAAGTAGGCGCGATGATCGGCAAGATCGCCATCTCTGTAAACGCATACAACGAACGTACTGGTAGCCGCGTGAGTGAGGTTGCTGGTGCCCGCGCTGTACTGCGTCACAAGCCGCACGGTGTGGTAGCAGTATTTGGCCCATACAACTTCCCGGGACACCTGCCAAACGGTCATATCGTACCGTCACTGCTGGCGGGTAATACCGTGCTGCTGAAACCCAGTGAACTGACGCCACACGTTGCGGAATTTATGGTTCAGCTGTGGGAAAAAGCCGGTCTGCCAGCGGGTGTTCTGAACCTGCTGCAGGGCCAGAAAGATACCGGTATCGCACTGGCGGCACATGATGATATCGATGGTCTTTTCTTCACCGGCAGTTCCCGTACCGGTCACATCCTGCACGAGCAGTTTGCCGGTCACCCGGGCAAGATTCTGGCGCTGGAGATGGGCGGCAACAACCCGCTGATCATCGACGAAGTGGCTGATATGAAAGCGGCCGTTCACGAGACGATTCAGTCTGCGTACATCACCAGCGGTCAGCGCTGCACCTGTGCCCGTCGTCTGTTTGTACCTGTTGGCGAGTGGGGCGATCAGTTTATTGACCAGCTGCAGAAAGCGGTTAGCCAGATCAAGGTGGGTGGCCAGTTTGATGAAGACGCGCCTTTCATGGGTAGCCTGATCTCGGAAGCAGCCGCTGACGGCATCGCGGCAGCTCAGGACAACCTGATCGGTCTGGGTGCAAGCCCTCTTGTGAAACTGGAGAAACTGAAGCCGGGTACCGGTTTCCTGTCTCCGGGTCTGATCGATGTGACCGCTCTGGTTAACGCGGACAAGCTACCTGATGATGAGTACTTTGGCCCGCTGCTGCAGGTGATCCGTTTCAGTGACTTTGATGAAGCGATCCGTCAGGCCAACAACACCCAATACGGTCTGTCTGCCGGGATGTTCAGCGACAGCGAAGAGCGCTTTAACTACTTCTACGACCGCATCCGTGCGGGCATCGTGAACTGGAACAAGCAGCTGACCGGTGCGGCAAGTAGCGCTCCGTTTGGTGGCGTGGGTGCCAGCGGTAACCACCGCGCAAGCGCCTACTACGCAGCGGACTACTGCTCTTACCCGGTAGCGGGTATGGAAGCAGACCAGCTGGTACTGCCGGAGACCCTGTCTCCTGGTCTGAACCTTGATGCCTAACCGACGGATGAAGAACTGATATGAAAGCGTTTGAAGCAAATTTTGATGGTCTGGTGGGGCCAACGCACAACTACAGCGGTCTCTCTTTCGGTAACGTCGCGTCTGAGAACAATGGTGCGAATGCGTCTAACCCGAAACTGGCAGCGCTGCAGGGGCTTGCGAAAATGAAAGCCCTGCACGACATGGGCATGGTTCAGGGGGTACTGGCACCTCAGGAGCGTCCTGATCTGTTTACCCTGCGTCGTCTGGGCTTTACCGGATCGGATGCCGACGTGCTGGCACAGGCTGCGAAGGAAGCACCGCGTATTCTGGCGGCTTGCTGCTCGGCCTCCAGTATGTGGACGGCGAATGCTGCCACCGTATCCCCAAGTGCGGATACGGCGGATGGCAAGGTGCATTTCACACCAGCCAACCTGACCAACAAGTTCCACCGTTCCATTGAGCATGAAACCACTGGTCGCATTCTGCAGGCGACCTTTGCTGACGAAAACCACTTTGCCCACCATCCCGCTCTGCCGGGTGTTGAGCACTTTGGTGACGAAGGCGCAGCAAACCACACCCGTTTCTGCCATGAGTACGGCGAGCAGGGTGTTGAGTTCTTTGTCTTTGGCCGCAGTGCCTTCGACAGCCGTTATCCCGCACCCAAGAAATACCCGGCGCGTCACACGCTCGAAGCCTCTCAGGCGGTGGCCCGTAGTCACGGTCTGAGCAACAGCCATGTGGTTTATGCACAACAGCACCCGGATGTGATCGATGCCGGTGTTTTCCACAACGACGTCATCGCTGTGGGTAACCGCGACATTCTGTTCTGTCACGAGCAGGCGTTCCTGGATCAGTCAGCGGTTAAACAGCAACTGACCGATGCCATGGGTGGCAGCTTCCGTGTGGTAGAAGTTCCGGCCAGCCGTGTATCGGTTGACGATGCGGTACAGAGCTATCTGTTTAACAGCCAGCTGCTGAGCCTGCCGAATGGCCGTACGCTGCTGGTGATTCCGGAAGAGTGTAAGAACAACGAGCGCGTCTGGAACTACCTGACAGGGCTGGAAAGTGGCGACAGCCCGATCGACGAACTGAAAGTGTTCGACCTGAAGCAGAGCATGAGCAACGGCGGTGGCCCTGCTTGTCTGCGCTTGAGAGTGGCGATGAACGAAGCGGAACTGGCGGCCTTTAACCCGGCAACCCGTATGAGTGATGAGCTGTTTACTACGCTGAACAGCTGGGTAGAGCGTCATTACCGTGACCGCATTGTAGATGCGGATCTGGCTGATCCTCAGCTGCTGATTGAATCCCGTACGGCACTGGATGAGCTGACTCAGATCCTGAAACTGGGTTCTGTGTATCCATTCCAGCGGGTCTGATCGCCCCTAGATCTTCCCTGCGAAGATTCATTGTAAGCCTCTTGTGCGCAGATTTTTTGCGAGCTTTCTTGCCCCGTCCTGAAAAGGCCGGGGTTTTTTTGTGGTTGCAATAAACAATATGCACTACAATTGTTATTACATTTGTTGTGCGAGATGTAAAAAATGGGCAATGTCACGTTCCGTGTTGATGATGAACTTAAACAGCGTTCCTATCAGGCGCTACAAGAGCTTGGCGTCACCCCTTCCGAATTATTACGGCAAACTTTGGAATATGTCGCGGAAACAGGACGTCTGCCTTTCAAAAAAACACTGATGACGGATGAAGATGAGCAGCTTCTGAACGAAGTGCGGGAACGTCTTAAAGATCCGCAACCTGTGAGGGTCAGCCTGGATGACTTATAACCTCGACTTTGATCGTCGGGCGCTAAAGGAATGGCACAAGTTAGGTGATAGTGTTCGCCAGCAGTTTAAGAAGAAGTTAGCAGAGGTACTCGAAAACCCTCATGTTGCTGCTAACCAGCTACGAGAGTTGGATCATTGCTATAAAATCAAATTGCGTGCTTCGGGTTATCGCCTAGTTTATCAGGTTATCGATGATACGGTGACGGTTTTTGTTGTGGCGATTGGTAAACGGGAAAAAGACGATGCCTACCAACGAGCCGCTAAACGACTTTAAGATGGTTTGGCGGTCTTTCCCCATCTGTTTATCACTCCCGATTCAAGGCTTCCAGCAGCTCAATCTCAAAGATCAGATTACTGTTCGGTGGGATCTTGTCGCCAAAACCCCGTTCGCCATAGCCCAGCTCGGCAGGCACCTGCAGTTTGCGTTTGCCGCCCACCTTCATACCTTTTAAACCTTCCACCCAGGCCGCGATCACTTTCTTACGGCTCAGTACCACCTGAAACGGCTGGCCTTTATCGTAGGAGTTATCAAACTCGGTGCCATCTTCCAGCCAGCCTCTGTAGTGTGCGGTCACTAAAGCGCCGCCCTTTTTAACTTCGGTGCCTGTGCCTTCAATCAGGTCTTCGATGATGAGTTCGTTCAGATCGGCCATGGTCTTTCCTGTTTGCTCTGTAGTTGCTAGTTGCTAGTTGCTGGTTGCTGGTTGCTGGCACCCGGTTTTTATATTGTATGGGCGGGCAGATTAGGTGTTCATGGCGCTTCTTTCAAGCGGCTCTTTCAGGTCGTGATTTCAGCCATTCTTTTAAAGGCTGAGGGGCGTGCTTCCTGCAAAGATTCAGTCTGACCTGCCAGACAAGATTCAGCATTCTGAAATATTTGTGTCATAGATGGCTTTTGATATATGGCTATCCATATATCTGTTTTTTCATATATCATGAGATTTCACTTTTTTCAGATAGGCATAGCCGATGCTCGACCCTGTGATCTTTTACAAACAACTGGCGGATGAGACCCGACTGCGATCCTTGCTGTTAATCACGCAGGAAGAGGAGCTGTGTGTCTGTGAGCTGGTGGCGGCACTGGATGAAAGCCAGCCGAAGATCTCCCGTCATCTGGCGCAGCTGCGTAAAACCGGATTGTTGGAGGATCGTCGTCAGGGGCAGTGGATTTTCTATCGACTGAGTTCCGGTTTGCCCGAGTGGTGCATCGCTGTCTTATCCACAACGGCAGCGTCCAATCAGGTCTGGTTACAGCTGGCAAAAGAACAGCTTAATGCGATGGGTGATCGACCGGAGCGGGTTAAAGCCTGCTGTTAAGTCTTATTGCCCGAGGAGAACGGAACCATGTTTGAGATCTTCACACAACTGGCCGACTGGCTGGTGTACCAGCAGATGGGCTTATCACCGGATACGAAGCTGGGTGATGCCCTGCACTTTTTTGTCGAGGATGTCAGCAAGATTTATGTGCTGCTGGTGGTCATGATCTATGTGATCGCCCTGGCGAGAGCCTCCCTCAATGTCGAGCGGGTACGGGACTTTCTGGCTGGGCGGCACCGGGGTGTTGGTTACGTGCTTGGCTCAGGTTTTGGTGCGATTACACCCTTCTGCTCCTGTTCCAGTATTCCGGTCTTTCTTGGTTTTACCTCCGCAGGTATTCCCGTGGGGATCACCATGTCCTTTCTGCTCACCTCACCGCTGATCAATGAGGTTGCTGTGCTCCTGCTGATGAGTCTGCTGGGCTGGAAGTTCACGCTGCTCTACGTGATTGTCGGTATGGGGATCGGGATTCTGGGTGGTGTTTTTCTGGATCAGATTCGTGCCGAGCGCTGGCTGAAATCGTTCGCCCGCAAAGCCCTTGAGAAAGGGCAGCAGCGCTCTGATAGTGAACAACAGCAGGAGCAGCTTGTTGCGCCAGAGAAACTCTCCTTTGCCGAGCGTCATCAGTTTGCCAAAGGGGAGACCGGTGAGATATTTGGCCGGGTGTGGAAGTGGGTAATTATCGGTGTCGGGCTGGGTGCTGCGCTGCATGGTTTTGTGCCGGATGGCTGGATTGAGGCGCATCTGGGCGATGGCCAGTGGTGGTCGGTACCGGCTGCCGTGCTTCTGGGGATTCCGCTTTACTCAAACGCCACCGGGGTGATTCCTGTGATGGAGAGTCTTATCGTCAATGGTTTGCCCGTTGGCACCACACTGGCGTTTTCCATGAGTACCGTCGCGGCAAGTTTCCCGGAGTTTATCCTGCTCAAGCAGGTGATGCAGTGGCGTCTATTGGCGATTCTTTTTGCGCTCCTGCTGGTGGCATTCACGCTGGTGGGCTGGATTTTTAACCTGCTGACACCGTTTATCTGAACAGCAGGCATGACGCGAGGATAAGGTAATGAAAGAGATCAAAGTGTTGGGCAGTGGCTGCAGCAAATGCATCAAAACCGCCGAAATGATCAGCAAAATTGCTGCGGAATTGGGAGCAGACGTTAACGTCATCAAAGAGACCAATCCGGAAGCGATTATGAACTATGGCGTGATGAGCACACCAGCAGTAGTGATCGATGATCAGGTTGTCCACAGTGGTGGAATTCCCAGGGAAGATGCCATTCGTGAATGGTTTGCCTGACCCTGATAACGGTAGAGGAAAATTGATATGACAAAAATCAGGGTAGGTATTAACGGCTTTGGCCGTATGGGACGACTGACACTGCGTGCGGCCTTTGATTGGCCGGAGATCGAGTTTGTGCAGATCAATGATCCGGCAGGGGATGCGGCTACGCTAGCCCACCTTATCACCTTCGATTCGGTTCATGGTCGCTGGCACCATGAGGCAACCGCTGACGGCGATGCTATGTTGATTGATGGCAAAAGCATCCGTTGTACGCAGAACACAGCTATTGCCGATACCGACTGGTCCGGCTGTGATCTGGTGATTGAAGCCTCCGGCAAGATGAAAACCCAGAGCCTGCTCAAGGCTTATCTGGATCAGGGCGTAAAGCGTGTGGTGGTAACAGCGCCGGTGAAAGAAGAGGGCGTGCTCAATATTGTGATGGGTGTGAACCATTACGAATACGATAAAGCGCACTACCCGATTGTGACGGCGGCATCCTGCACCACCAACTGTCTGGCCCCTGTGGTTAAGGTGTTGCATGAGAAGCTGGGTATTGTGCATGGCTCCATGACCACCATTCACGATATCACCAACACCCAGACCATTATGGATGCGCCCCATAAGGATCTGCGCCGTGCCCGCGCCTGCGGTATGAGTCTGATCCCGACCACCACCGGCTCGGCCACCGCTATCACCCATATCTTCCCGGAGCTGAAAGGCAAACTGAACGGTCATGCGGTACGCGTGCCTCTGGCCAATGCCTCGCTGACCGATTGTGTGTTTGAGGTCAGCCGCACGACCACAGAAGAGGAGCTGAACGCCCTGTTCAAAGAAGCAGCAGAAGGCGAGCTGAAAGGTATTCTGGGTTATGAAGAACGCCCACTGGTCTCCATCGATTACCGTACCGATCCGCGTTCTACCGTGGTGGATGCGCTGTCGACCATGGTCATCAATGGGACTCAGGTGAAACTTTATCTCTGGTACGACAACGAGTGGGGCTACGCCAACCGTACCGCCGAGCTGGCACGTTTTGTTGGTCTGCAGGATCAGTAGTCATGTCTGTCGAGTTGCCTAAACTCACTCTGATCGAGAAACTCAGGGCGCTGCCGGAAGGTGTGCGCCAGTACCTGATCGTGACCGGTAACTACTGGGCCTTTACCCTGACCGACGGTGCCCTGCGTATGCTGGTGGTGCTGCACTTTCACAGTCTGGGTTTTGCCCCGCTGGCGATCGCCATGCTGTTTCTCTTCTACGAGTTTTTCGGCGTTGTCACCAACCTGGTAGGTGGCTGGCTGGGCGCGAGGCTGGGTCTGAACCGGACGATGAATATCGGCCTATTCCTGCAGGTGCTGGCGCTGGTGATGTTGCTGGTGCCTGCAGACTGGCTCACCGTTGCCTGGGTAATGGCGGCACAGGCGTTGTCCGGTATCGCCAAAGACCTGAATAAGATGAGCGCCAAAAGCTCGATCAAGCTGCTGGTGCCAAAAGGGGAAGAAGCCAAACTCTACGGCTGGGTCGCGGCGCTGACCGGATCAAAAAACGCCCTTAAAGGCGCGGGCTTTTTCCTTGGCGGATTGCTGCTGACACTGCTCGGTTTTCAGGGCGCGGTACTGGCGATGGCGGTAATGCTGTTGCTGGTTTGGCTGTTCAGTCTTGCGGCGTTAAAACGGGATCTGGGCAAGGCGAAAAACAAACCCAAGTTCTCGCAGATGTTCTCCAAAAGCCGGTCGGTGAATCTGCTCTCTGCGGCGCGTCTTTTCCTCTTTGGCGCACGGGATGTCTGGTTTGTGGTGGCGCTGCCGGTATTTCTGGCGGCAAGCCTTGGCTGGGATCACTGGCGGGTAGGTGGTTTTCTGGCGCTGTGGGTTATCGGTTATGGCATGGTGCAGGGTTTTGCGCCGCGCCTGACCGGCCGCAGTAAAGCCGCCCTTACTGATGCGCAGACACAAAGCGGGGGTAACGTCCATGCGGTACCCGATGGGCAGGCGGCCTTCCGCTGGGCGCTGCTACTGCTGGCTGCCCCTTTGCTGATGGCGCTTCTGTTAAGTGACGTCACCAGTTTTGGTCTGACGACAACGGAGCAAGCCTATCTGGTGATCGGTGGCCTGCTGCTGTTTGGTGTGCTGTTTGCCGTTAACTCCTCCCTGCACAGCTATCTGATCGTCAGCTATGCCCGGGATGAGGGCGTGTCCATGGATATCGGCTTTTACTATATGGCCAACGCCGCCGGACGTTTACTGGGTACGGTGCTGTCCGGCTGGCTGTTTCAGGCTTATGGCGAGGGTGTATCGGGGTTAACCGCGTGTCTTTGGATATCGGCCCTGATGCTGGCACTGACAGTACTGATCTCGCTGGCGCTGCCCCGACATCCAACCGTTTAGTCTGGTGTCATTGTTTTCCGGAAACGGCCATTAACCGTTGGCAGATTTAAGCGACCAACAAAGTGGTCCCAGGGCTCGGGTTTCGCCAGCAGGTAGCCCTGAATCAGTTCGGCTTGTTGCGCACTGACAAAGCTAAGCTGTTTATCCGTTTCTACCCCTTCCACCACGACCCGCATATTCAGTGTGTGTGCCATGGCAATGATAGTACGCACCAGAGGAGCATCTTCGTGATGCTCCAGCGCCTGAATAAAGCTCTGATCGACCTTAAGCTCATCCACCGGCAGATCCTGCAGATAGCTGAGGGAGGAATAGCCGGTGCCGAAGTCGTCCAGTGAGATCTCCACTCCCAGCTTGCGAATTTGGCCGAGCTTGCCCTTAACTTCCTGATCTATCAGTAGAGACTCAACGACCTCAAGGGTCAGTTGATCCGGCGAGAACTGATAAAGTTGTAGCAGATCGGCGACCTCTTCGACAAAGTTGGTCTGTTGCATCTGCAGTACCGAGATATTGACTGACAGGCGAATAGGGTGCCATTGGAGCAGTTGGCAGGCCCGCTCCAGAATCCAGCGACCCAGTGGCAGAATAAGCTCTGTCTCTTCTGCCAGCTCGATAAAGTGTGCCGGTGACAGCAGGCCCCGTTCAGGATGACGCCAGCGTACCAGTACTTCTGCGGAAACAAGTTTGCGGTCACGGTTAAACTGCGGTTGGAAGAAGAGTTCAAACTCCTCATTCCTGATACCTCGTTCCAGATCAGAGATCGCTTCGTTGCGGGCTTTAAGGCTGGTGCTGACATCATGAGAATAGATGGCGTAGCTAAGGCCGGACGTAGAACGGGCGTGCTGTAATGCCAGTTTTGCTCTGTGTTGCAGCATCTCCGGGTCCTGTCCGTCTTCCGGGTACCGGGCCAGCCCCATCTGGATTTTCAGGTTGTAGCTCTTACGTTGTATCTGCCAGTGTTTGCTTTCCAGTTTGGTTATCAAATATTCCAGAAAGTCGGTGACTCGGCTTTCTTCACCCTCAAGAAAGAGCCCCAGCCTGTTAGCAGGTAGGCGAACCAGAATCCCTTCAGGGTTCCAGGATTCCAGCTCCCGCATCAGGCACTGGGCAAACTGGCGGAACAGCTCGTTGCCGCAGGAAAAACCATGTAGCTCGTTGATGATATGCAATCCCTGAATGCGGATCACCGCCAGAAAGCCTTGCTTTTGACGAAGCAGCTCCGGGTACTCCTCTGCAATAAACATCAATCTTGGCAGTCCGGTAATCTCATCAAAGTGGGTCTGCTGATAGTGATCTTCTTCGATGGATTGCCGTTGAAAGGCTTCAGCAAACTGGGCGACGACTCCCGCAAATCCGGAACAGGCGAAATGATCTGATTCACTCCATTGACGACTGCGAAGGCTACAGAGGGTCAGGATTCCTCTCAGTTCGCCACCCATGTAAATGGCGGTCACCAGTAAACTGCTGATCTTGTGGTCCCGGAAAAAACCGATCAGTGATTGGCTGTGGCTCTGTTGGTCAAGGGGTTGGATGTGAGGCAGCTCAACCAGAGTAACGGGCTGCTGATGAAGCTGATCCAGAGTTTCAGTCATCTCGGCTATCTGCAGTTGACTACCTGCGATGGGGGCGTTACTGGCCTGACAGGTGAGATACTCTCCTGAGGCGTCGAGTAACCAGACCGAGGTGATGTCTGCACGGGTCAGGTGGCCTGCTTCTGTTATCAGTTCCTGCAGGAAGTCTTCCTGCTTGCTTTGCCCCTGGAAACGTTGGCGTAGCTTCTGTAGTGAGATTTGCTGCTGACTGAGGTCCTGACGGGTCTGCGCGAGGGCCTGCATCTCTGAAAGGCTGTGTCGACCCTGGCGCATGATGCGTCGGATCAGGAAGAAGATGGCACCGCAAAGCAACAAAAGTAAACCGATGACATCCGGCATTAAGCGGTGGAGCAGAGCGGTTCCCGGGTACGTGGGGTGCCAGTTGATATAGCTGAGAATTCTGCCCTGTTTATTCCGGACTGCAAAACTTGCCATACCTTTTACAGGCTGAAGGCTTGAGACGGCAGCGGAGGTTTCTGTGTGTATCTTGAGTAGATGGATAACGGAATCGGTAATGCGCTTTCCAAAGATAAAAGTTCTGGGGCTGTCAGTGGGCAATGCCGAACGAGTTTCAGTTTCTATCGGGTGAGAGCCTAACAGCCATAACTCGTTGTTGATCAGAAACAGACCCGAAGCCTTTTGATTCAACGGATAGAGCTTTTGTTGAAAGCTTTTAATATCTGGTGGAATGTCGTTCGGAACGCCTTCGTAGCTGCTGAAAAGCAGTCTGCGGTTTTGATCGGTGACTCCTGCCCAGGCGATATCAAGATTCTCGTACAGGCTTTGCCCAAGATTACTCTCAATCCAGTCGTTACTGGCAAAGCCATCGACTACCCAGAGTTGATAGGCTTCATCCCAGATAGAATAGTCTCTGAGTTGGGCTTCCAGTATGTTGTGTTCGCTGTTGATGCTTTCCTGAATGGTTGCTTCAGTTTGGCGAATATCCTCTTTATCAACAGCCTTTGCGGCTCCCCACACCGAAAGTCCTATCAGGAAAAAGCAGAGTGCAAAAAGTACCAGCATTCCTATCAGGGTGTTGGAGTACTGACGTGACAGCTGATTGAGCAGTGTGTTCTTCAAGTGAGGTCGTCCGCATTTGACTGAGAGTTAAACCGAACGGGTTATAAGGGATTATTGCTCGGCAGGGCGGAATATTAACATTCTTTTGTTATGTATCAATTTGTTGGCTATTAGATTTTACCGCGGTTATCGACGCTGAGTCTTGACTATTTATCGTCAGCCAATGCATCCAACGGGTAGCCTCTGAAGGGTTTTACCGTGGTCAGCACCACATGGCTGCTGATATTCACCATACCGGGCAGGACGTCCAGCAGCTGATCGTTGATCTCGTTATAGCGCATCATGTCCGGTGCCACGATGCGCAGGAAAAAGTCGAAACTGCCACTGACGGTGTAACACTCAACCACCTCCGGATGACTTTGCGCGGCCTGCTGAAAGGTGCGAAAGGCGTCTGTGCTCTGATCTTTCAGGCTGACGGTGACGATCACTTCCACACTACGGCAGATTTTGGGCAGGTTAAGGGTGCTGAGATAAGGGCCGATCAGACCAGCTTCCTCCAGTTTACGTACCCGGTTCAGGCAGGAGCTTGGTGATAGCCCTACCCGGTCGGCCAATTCCTGATTGGTGATTCGGGCTTCCTGCTGCAGGGTCGAAAGAATCTTTCGGCTGATCTTGTCCAGTTGCATCTTATAAGCTCTTTTTTCGATGTCTCTATCGGTCTGTTGTCGTGGTTTGATGTTTCCGGAATGGACGTCATGGATATACAGGTCGCATTCTATCGCTGTTCGGGGGCTAGTTTGCGTTTCAGAACAGCTCAGCGCAAGCCTTTCTGTCTAAGCCGAATATTATTCGGTATCTGATATAAATTCCTGCAAGATCTGCAGTTTTTGCCTGAAATCAGACAGCTCATTTTGTCACTTCGACACTAAACTTAACGGCATAAACCGCATTGATAACCGTAATTCTTGGTTCACCGGAAACATCATAACCGCGGCAAAAAAGTGCGGGCAGGCAGAAGGGTAGGAAGGCTTATGTTAATTATTCGTCCATGTCAGTTGGCTGATCTAGAGGATCTGATGGCGCTGTCCAAAGCTGTAGGACGGGGAATGACCTCTATGCCGGCGGATCGTGAAGCCTGGTTGAAAAAGATTGAAGCCACCGAGCGTGCTTTTTCTGAACAGGGTAAAAAAGATCCGATGAGCACCTATTTTATGGTGCTGGAAGACCCTGAAACCGGTCGCGTGATCGGCTCTACGGCGATCTATACCGGTGTGGGGCTGGATCGTCCGTTCTACTCCTACAAGATCTCCACACTGGTCAGCAGCTGTCATGATCTGTCGGTAACCCGTCAGGCCCGTGTGCTGAGCATGGTGAACGATTACACCGGTGCGACCGAAGTGGGTTCTCTGTTTGTGTCTCCGGAGTACCGTAAACCGGGTATGGGCCAGTTCTTGTCCCGTGCGCGTTTTCTGGCGATGTCGGACTTTCCTGAGCGTTTCGGTGACACCGTGATGGCAGAGCTGCGTGGCTGGCAGGATGAGGCGGGTAATTCTCCTCTGTGGGAAAATCTGGGCCGTCAGTTCTTCGGCATCGATTTTCAGGAAGCGGTGAATACGGTTGCCCTGAAAGGTACTCAGTTTATCTCAGACCTGATGCCGAAATATCCGATCTATATCGACCTGCTGCCTCAGGAAGCCCGTGAGGTGATCGGTAAGCCGAATGACTCGTCAGCCCCTGCACTGCATATGCTGAAGAAAGAGGGTTTCCAGTTTGCCGGTTACGTGGATCTGTTTGACGGTGGCCCGTCTGTGCAGTGCGCCCGTGATGAGATTCATACCGTGCGCGAAAGCCTGAACGGTGATGTGCGTGTCAGCCATCATGTTAAAGATGACGACGCCCTCTTTATGCTGAGTAACGGCAGCGCAGAAAACTATCGTGTGGTACTGGCTCCGGCTCGTTTGGCTGCTGATGGCACTTTGCTGATTCAACAGGCCGCAGCAGATGCTCTGTTGCTGGACACCTGTCATGACTTCAGCTCTGCTGAAGTCCGTTTTATGCCCTTCAGTCAGAAACGTCAGGCGGCAGCACATGCGGCCTGATTGTCATTAGATGTAAAAACTGAAGTGTGGTGATCGGGAATCGTCTGCTCCCGGAGAATTAGAGCGTTATCCGACGCCAAAAAAATCCCTGCCAAATCTATCAAGGATTCGGCAGGGATTATCGTTAGCGAAAAAACGCTAACAATCCGATAACAACAGCGTCTTATGGCTGTTTCGTGGTGCGCAGATACGGCAGTTTGATGTCAATATCACCGAATTTCGCTTTGGCTTCATCATCATTCAGAGACAGCGCGACAATCACATCCTGACCGGTTTCCCAGTTGGCCGGTGTTGCGATTGGCGTCTGATACGTTGCCTGAAGTGCATCCAGTGCCCGCACAACTTCTGCAAAATTACGACCCACGGACATCGGATAGGTCATCGACAGTTGCAGTTTTTTGTCCGGACTGAAGATAAAGACCACCCGAACACTGGCGGAGTCTGCTGCGGTACGACCATCCGGCAGATAAGCATCTGCTGGCAGCATATCCAGTGCTTTGGCAACCGCCAGATCATCATCAGCAATGATTGGGAACTTAGCCGGCGCACCGGAGAACTTCTCAATATCGGCTTTCCATTCAACGTGTTCATCAACACCGTCTACAGACAGACCGATCACTTTAGTATTTCGTTTTTCCCACTCGGCAGCCAGCTGAGCTACTGCGCCAAACTCAGTGGTGCAAACCGGGGTAAAGTCTTTCGGGTGGCTGAACAGGATTGTCCAGTTGTCACCGATGAAGTCATGTAGTTTGAAATCACCCAAATCGGTTTTCAGGTCCAGATTCGGTACAACATCATTGATTCTTAGTGCCATGGTTCTACTCTCCTGTTTATATTCATCATCGGGCCTTAGGCCTGTGAGAACATAATGATTTATTAGCTTTGTCTTATCTAATTGGCATTGCCAATCTTAAGGATAGACGAAAGCTATTTCGCACACGTCTGACAACAAGGTATATCAATTTTCTCTTAATTAATATTGAAGTCGGATTGTTAAGCGGCCTTGCTTTGTTTTCTTCAGACTCCCGTCAGGACGCTTTACTGGCTTAAAGCGGAACTATATGCACCGGAATATGGCTGTGATTGAGAATGCTGTGAGCAATCGAGCCCAGGGTATTCAGTCTGTGATGTCTGCGACAGCCCATCACGATCAGGTCTGCATTGACCTCGGCTACGGTATCCTGCACCTCTTCCCAAACTCTTCCCTCGTGGATCCGGTAATCCAGCGCATCTGGTGAGAGAGACGGATTCACAGGGAGGCCCTCTTCCTTCCAGAAGCGATCGATACGTTCCCGCATGGTTGCCCTGATATGATCCAGCCCTTCCTGATGCAGTGCCTGAAGCTCATCTTTACCAACAATATTGCGAACCATATTGATCGCATTGGTATGCAAGGGTTCAGCAACATGCAGAAAAACGATTCGGGCCTGATGGGCCATGGCTAATGCAACCGCTGCCCGAAATGCCGGGCGGGACCCTTTTTCAATATCTGATATGTAGAGAATGGTTTTAATCTCTGGAAGCATATTGGTCAGTTCCTAGCGATAGAGCAGCTCAGGTAAAAAGAGAGCGACTGAGCTGATAAAGGTAATCAGTGCGAGGCGAATAATGTCGGCAATCCAGAACGGGGTGACGCCCTTAAAGATCGTACTGGCTTTAACATCCCGGAGTACTGCGCCCAGCACAAAGACATTCATACCCACAGGTGGCGTTATCAGGCTGATCTCCGTGACCACAACAACAACGATGCCGAACCAGACCAGGTCAAATCCGAGACTGGATACCAGAGGGAAGAAAATAGGCACGGTCAGCAGCAGCATGGAGAGGCTCTCGAATACCATCCCCAGAACAATGTAAATGGCCAGAATCACCATGATGACCATCATAGGGCTGATATCCAGACTCTGAACAAACATCAGTAACTCATCAGGCAGACCTGCCCGGGTGATGAAGTTGGAGAAGATCAGAGCACCGATCACGACGCTAAAAAGCATAGCCGACGTTCGGGCGGTATCGGTCAGAATATCAAACAGGATCCACCCGTTAAGAGACTTCCGGCTCAGAGCGATCAGAAAGGCACCACCGGCACCAATTCCCGCCGCTTCAGTCGGTGTGAAGATTCCCAGGTAGATCCCGCCCATAACCACAGAAAAGAGAATCAGAACACCCTGAACATTTTTCAGTGCGTTGAAGCGCTCTGCCCAGCTGGTTTTCTCACCGGCAGGGCCGGCATCAGGGTTGCGCCACACGACGTAACGAACCGCGACCAGATAGAGAAGAATACCCAGAAGCCCCGGAATAAAACCGGCGGCAAAGAGTTCGCGGATACTCGTTTCTGTCAGCAGGCCATAGATAACCAAAATAACGCTTGGCGGAATCAGAATACCCAGCGTTCCCCCGGCAGCAATTGATGCGGTGGCAAGAGAGTCGGCATAGCCGTATTTTCTCATTGGAGGCATGGCAACTTTAGCCATGGTGGCCGATGTGGCAAGACTTGAACCGCAGATGGCCGAGAAACCGCCACAGGCTACGACCGTTGCCATTGATAGTCCGCCCTTACGGTGACCAAGAAATGCATAGGATGCCTGATAAAGCTCCTGTGACAGTCCTGATTTGGTGACGAGGTTACCCATCAGAATAAAGAGAGGGATCACTGAAAGGCTGTATTCCTGTGCGGTATCAATAACCCGTCTGGCAGCCATCGATAAGGCGCCGTTCCAGCGAAATTCAAATAAATTATCAAAGGTTAAGCCCTGAAGAATCGCGAAACCGAAAAAGCCAGCTAACCCCATGGCAAAAGCGATGGGGATTCTGATGACAATAATAATAATAAACAGCAAAATGGCGAAGCCGATCATTGCGGTCAGCATATAAGCTTGCTCCGTGGGGATTTTTTAGACATTAAAATTCAGGTGCGTCGGGAGTTTGAAAGCTGCTGATATACCCCGTAAGAGATCATGGTGGCTGCCGTTATCCAGCTCATAATGGCAATAAACTCAATGAGGTAACCTGTAGGAAGTTGCAGCAGTTCAGTGACTTCATCCCGGCGAAGTGAACGTTCGGCAAGGTGATAAATCTTCAGGCCGAGGACATAGAGGGAACCTGAGATAATCAAGGTGGATACCATTCCGAGAATTTTAAGCGTCAGCGAAGAAAGCATTCGGTCGAGGATATCGACGATGACATGCCCACCGCGCCAGGTAATCACAGGCATTTCTGCAAAAATGAGAATAGCAAGACCAATCTCGGTAAGCTCGGTAGCACCATCAAGCGCGTTACCCAGAAAGTAGCGACCGCTGACATCAAAACAGGTAACCAACATCAGGCCGAAAAGAGTGATAGCTGCAACTGACTCAAGAAAAAAGGCCAACCAGATGATTGGCCCTTTTTCATCATAATGAGCCGCTACAGAGCGACTGAATGACATAGTGAATCTGCCTTATAACGAACAAAAAGGTTATTGATGCTCAAATTCTTTACTGATTTGGCGCATCTCTTTCAGCGCGGCTTTGGCGTCAACACCACTGTCTGCCACTGTTTTTAACCACTGCTGATCCATACCGGCAACCAGAGCTGCAAACTCTTTAGCCAGAGGATCCTGGTCTTTCAGGCGAAGTACTTGAACACCGCTTTCCTCAGCGGTACGGATGCCCTCCTGATCGGCTTTGTCCCAGGCAGCCCCTGTCATTCGTGAAAGTTTTTCGCCGGAAACCGCGAGAATGGCTTCACGATCTTCAGGGGCGAGGCCGTCGAGGAAGTCTTCGTTAATAAAGTAGGAGAGGCTGCCGGAGTAGATGCCGTGAGGGAACAGCACCAGATAAGGGGCTACTTCACTCAGCCTCATCGATTTCTGTTCCATTGCCGGCATGAAGATGCCGTCAACAACGCCTTGCTGAAGCAGTTCATACGCTTTGGGTGCCGGAGCGTTAACCGGAGTGATATGCATACGCTCTCCGATCACCCCAGGCAAACCGCCCGGAACACGAATTTTTTTCCCTTCAAGGTCTTTCAGGCTCTTGATGGGGAACTTCAGGTGCATTTGTGCCGGGCCATGAGCAAAGACGCCCAGAACTTTTAACCCCATGTGCTCATTAGCTTCAGCGAAGTACTTTTCATGAACGCGCCAGTAGGCAACAGATGCCGCCTCACCGGAAGACGCCAGCAGCGGTTGTTCAACGCCCAGAGCCAGTTTAAAACGGCCGGGTACATAGCCGTGATAGCTGAATGCCGCATCAACAACACCATCTTCAACCAGATCGTACAGGGACTTAGGATGACCCATGCCATATTCCAGCTCTACTTTGACGCGACCTTCAGTGGCTTCCTCTACCCATTTGGCCCAGGTTGGCCAGACTACCGCGTTTTGAACATGAGTTGGCGGCAACCAGGTAGCCACCTTCATCACAGTTTCTGCCAGTGATACAGGTGAATACAAGGCTGCAATTAAACCGGATCCAAACAGAAGTTTTGTTGTTATTTTCTTTAAGCTCATAGCATTAGCCTTCTTATAAGTTTCAGGATTTATATCCGTTTTTATTTTCCATTGATTGAGTAAATGGGTTTTATTTGGGCGGTCTGAGGCTATCTCATCGTTTTTTGATAACCAATTAAAAATCGGCCTTATGTGCACATAGTGCACTTTTTAATGGGTTGTGGGATTTATAACGGTATCGGTGAGGTAGCCGGGTTTTAGTCTGCAGTATTTTATAGTGCACTAAGTGCACGTGTGGTTTTCTTTATCTTGAGCGCCTTCTTTCTCCTGCCTAGTATGCATTAAAAACGAATCAGCAATAACTTTATTGATAATAAATTTGTTAATAAAAGTGCCGTGCTTTTTATTAAGGCTATAGCTGGTTATTAAAACTTATTCTAACAATAATGATATGAGGATGTGCCTATGAGCACTCTATTAAAGTGTTTGTCTCATACTCCGCTTCGGGGATTAAATGATCCTTCGCCGGCTATTGTGAGCGAGGTGAATACTGTTTTGGCAAATGCCCGTGCAGAGGTTGAGGCCTTTGATCCTGAACTCATCATTCTGTTTGCACCGGATCACTATAACGGTCTTTTTTATGACCTGATGCCGCCTTTTGTGATCGCCACGGAGGCGGACTCTGTTGCGGATTACACCAGCCTGCCGGGCAAGCTGTCTGTTGATGTGGAAATGGCCAACGCACTGGCCCGTCACATTCTGAACAGTGACGTGGATATTGCTCTATCGCATCGACTGCAGGTGGATCATGGCTGCACGCAAACTCTGGAGGAGATGACTGGCAGCCTGAACCGCTATCCCGTGGTACCTATCATTATTAATTCGGTAGCCCCTCCTTTCTGCCCGTACCGTCGAATCCGAAAACTGGGTGAAGCCGTTGGTGAGTTTGCCGCCACACTGAACAAGCGTGTCCTGATTCTTGGAACCGGTGGTTTATCCCATGAGCCCCCGGTGCCCCTGCTGAATGAATCACCCGAAGAGGTACGTGAGTTTCTGATTGCAGGCCGTAACCCGAGTCCCGAGGCGCGACAACTTCGCCAGCACCGTACGGTGGAAGCGGCGAAAGTCTACGGTCGTGACAGTTGCCCGCTGACACCTCTGAATGAGAGCTGGGATCTTGCCTTTATCGAGACGCTGATCTCCGGACGTGTCGCGGAAGTGGATGACTACACCATCGAAGATATTTCCCGTCAGGCGGGCCGGTCAGCCCATGAAGTCCGTACCTGGGTTGCTGCGTTTGCTGCCATGGGACGTATGGGGGCTTTCGAAGCCCGACAGGATTATTACCGGGCGATCAATGAATGGATTGCCGGTTATGGGGTCGTCAGCGCAAAAAGCGCATAGCTCCCCATTATATCTGCCCCTTTTGAAGAGCAGACACCAACATCAGACCGCTCCACCTTAACAATGATAATTCCGGAGAAGATTATGAATTCTTGTGCTCAGGTCATTCCATCAGAAGAAGAGATCGTACAGCGTGCCCGTGACATGATACCGACCCTGCGTGAGCGAGCGGAGGCCTGCGAAAAGGCGCGTATGGTATCGAAACAAACCATTGAAGAGTTCCAGGAGGCCGGTTTCTTTAAGATTCTTCAACCTAAACGCTGGGGCGGCTATGAAATGACCCCAAATGTGTTGAACCGTGTTCTGATTGAACTGGCCCGGGGTTGTCCTTCCAGTGCCTGGAACGTCATGGTGCTGGGGGTTCACCCGTTTGAAGTGGGTCTGTTGCCAACGGAAGTGGGTGATGAGCTTTGGGGACAGGATAATACCAAACTGGTCTCTTCTTCTTATGCGCCGTTCGGAACGGTTGAGGCTGTTGATGGCGGTTACTGCCTGAATGGTGAGTGGCTGACCTCCAGTGGTTGTGATCATGCTGAAGGTGGTGCCTTTGTCGGTGGTCGTGTTCAGGAAAATGGCACCACGGTTTTCCGTTCATTCTGGCTGCAGCGTGATCAGATCGCAGAGATTGTTGATGATTGGCATGTTGTGGGTCTGGCAGGCACGGGTAGTAAAAAACTGGTGATTAACGATGTATTTGTACCGGCTTACCGGAGTCACGAAATTGGTGCCTATGGTGATGAGAGCCATGCTGATGTTAACAATCTTTATAAAGTCCCTTTCTTTTTTGTCTTCTACGCCGCCGTGTCCTCCGTCCTTGTCGGCATGGCCCGGGGCATGGCCGACCTATACATTGAGCACATGATCCCGCGTCAGAATATCAATCAGGCGGTAGGTTCTGCAGT
The DNA here is from genome assembly GCF_982874595.1 of Oceanospirillum sp. Classification (NCBI taxonomy): domain Bacteria; kingdom Pseudomonadati; phylum Pseudomonadota; class Gammaproteobacteria; order Oceanospirillales; family Oceanospirillaceae; genus Oceanospirillum; species Oceanospirillum sp. The sequence goes on from NZ_CEYNZH010000008.1 coordinate 121,942, forward strand.
CAAAGACCCCTTTATTAAAGGCAAACTGGGTGAAGCGATGGCTAAAATCATCGCGGCTGAGGCACGCTTGCTCAGTAATGTGGATGAGGCCTGGAGCTATGCCTCAAAAGGTCAGTTGGTCCCTTTGGATGTCCGTGTGCGTCATTTCGCCACAAACCAGTTTACCGGCGGTGACTGTTTCGATGCTGCTCACATGATTTTTAAGAAAACCTCTACCCGGGGGATCTGGATGAGCAGCCCGATGCAGCGACAGCTGCGTGACTTGCTGGTAGGTGCCAACCATATCACTCAGAACCAGGACAATATTGGTGAGCTGCTGGGTGGACACCTTCTGGGTTGTGAGCTGCCGCAGCCAAATCCGTTTGGTGCAAAAGCGTCCTGATTCTATTTTGTCTCTGATGTGGGGCTTTATCGCCCTGCATCTCTTTATTACAGAGCAATTTTCATGAACACAAAAACAATCAAATCAAGCAATGCGTCAACCGATACCATTAATCAGCTACTGGATTGGCAACCCAATGAGCGCTTGGCGGCGATGCCCACGGTCAGTTCGGATGATCACAAATACGGTATGCGCCATTTTGCCGTTGGGGTGACCATTATCAGTGCTGCTCATGAAGGGCAGAAAGCAGGTCTGACAGCGACGGCCGTCTGTTCTGTTACCGCTGAACCACCGCGTCTGGTGGTGTTTGTGAATAAAAATGTTCATGCCAGCGAGATCATTCTGAACAGCGGTGCCTTGTGTGTAAACGTATTGGCCAGCGAGCAGGAAGAGGTCGCTCAGGCTTTCGCCGGTATGGTTAAAGAAGTACAGGGTGAGGCCCGTTTTGAATACGGCCAGTGGCGAGAGCTGGTTACCGGTGCTCCGACACTGGATGGTTCTTTGGCTAACTTCGATTGTCGTGTTGTTAAAGTGTTTGATGAAAGCACTCATCACGCGTTTTTATGCGAGGTTATGTCGACCTGTGAGCGTAATGACGGTGATGCTCTGATCTATCTGAATGGCGGATTCCGCAGCGTGCCTCAGTAACGTTTTCGCTTCAGGCCCTGCCATTTTGGCAGGGCTTTGTTTTTTTTGTCGTTTTTCGTTTTTATTTCAGGTTTGTGTCGCTGGTCGCGAGTCAAACCTGAGGTCTTTGGAGTTACTTTATGTCATCCCAATACACTGCAGAGAATACGTCGCATATCATCCGGGCCGATGTTGATGGAACCCTCATGGATCTGCACTACAACGCGATTGGTGAGGGTGATCAGACCCTGATTATGATGCATGGCTCAGGTCCGGGAGCCAGTGGCTGGGCAAACTTTAATCGTAATATCACGCCTTTTGTTGAAGCGGGTTATCGGGTTTTGCTGCTGGATAGTCCGGGGTGGAGCAAGAGTTCTCCAGTGGTTTGTTCGGGTTCGCGCTCTGATTTGAATGCCAGCGCTCTGCTGGCATTGATGGATAAGCTGGATATTGAACAGGCACATCTGGTCGGAAATTCTATGGGGGGGCATTCTGTTGTGGCCTTTGCCCTGCGCTATCCCGATCGTGTTGGCAAGCTGGTTCTGATGGGAGGGGGAACCGGTGGGCCGAGCCAGTTTGTGCCTATGCCAACAGAGGGCATTAAGCTGATTCAGAAACTCTACCGTGATCCGACGATTGAGAATCTGAAGGCGATGATGCAGATCTTTGTTTTTGATGCCAGTCATTTGACCGAAGAGCTGTTTCAGTCCCGCCTGGATAATATGCTGAGCAACCGTGAGCATCTGGATAACTTTGTTAAAAGCGCCCAGCTGAATCCAAAGCAGTTTCCGGATTATGGCCACAGGCTGCATGAGATTCAGGCAGAGACTTTGGTTGTCTGGGGACGGGATGATCGTTTTGTGCCTATGGATATTGGTTTGCGCCTGATCCGCGGTATTCCCAATGCCCAGTTGCATGTTTTTAATCAGTGCGGGCACTGGGCTCAGTGGGAGCATGCGGATACATTTAACCGCATGACACTGGATTTTCTGGCTCACTGATTTTTATAAGAACTTAGCGGCCAATTCTGAGTGCAACACCTAATCCAATATAGGATAAGGTATTGTT
>NZ_CEYNZH010000009.1:0-32330 GCF_982874595.1 Oceanospirillum sp.
ACATTTCTAAGCCGCCTACGTGGCGGTGAACTGCGCAAATCAAAAAGAATATTTGCGCCGATTTTTCTAAGCCGCCTACGTGGCGGTGAACAGTCCGGACTGCACTCATCATTCACAAGCTGCTTTCTAAGCCGCCTACGTGGCGGTGAACGGTGCGAACTGATGTAGACACGCTCTGAGACTTTTCTAAGCCGCCTACGTGGCGGTGAACTACTTGATCAGGAACGGGGCGAAGTGTTCAACTTTCTAAGCCGCCTACGTGGCGGTGAACTTGTTAGCATCTACAAAGAGGTTCCGCAAATATTTCTAAGCCGCCTACGTGGCGGTGAACACACCGAATGCGTTCAGATTTGAAATTGGATCTTTCTAAGCCGCCTACGTGGCGGTGAACCGAGGGGTCGTCAGTTGGGTCTAAATAGTCGGTTTCTAAGCCGCCTACGTGGCGGTGAACGATGACAGCGCTTTTGATTATGCGCAGGGTAGTTTCTAAGCCGCCTACGTGGCGGTGAACCTAGCAGGGAGGCAGATCTGAATAGTCGGTTTTTTCTAAGCCGCCTACGTGGCGGTGAACAAGCTGACCGGGGTCTTCGGTATCTTTACCCATTTTCTAAGCCGCCTACGTGGCGGTGAACACGGAGCCGCCGTTGATATCGACAACATAAGCTTTCTAAGCCGCCTACGTGGCGGTGAACGACACGGCGGTCAATCACCTCGGCAGGCAAGATTTCTAAGCCGCCTACGTGGCGGTGAACCAGGCATTACAAATTATGTAATGCGTTTGATGTTTCTAAGCCGCCTACGTGGCGGTGAACCGCTTCTTTCGCTCTGCCAGCGTCAGAGACGATTTCTAAGCCGCCTACGTGGCGGTGAACGATAGTCAATATGTAGCGTAATCAAGCTTGAATTTCTAAGCCGCCTACGTGGCGGTGAACTTCGTTGTTTTAATGGCCTTGTTGAATGGTCTTTTCTAAGCCGCCTACGTGGCGGTGAACCGAACCTCGTTGGTTTCAATCTGTGATCTAACTTTCTAAGCCGCCTACGTGGCGGTGAACATGTTGGTGATGGCGGCTCTGGAGATGGTGTTTTTCTAAGCCGCCTACGTGGCGGTGAACTCAGATCTGCTGAACTGCGAGGCTAGCAGGGATTTCTAAGCCGCCTACGTGGCGGTGAACGGAGGTATTGAGAGAGTAACGCGACGAGTGGATTTCTAAGCCGCCTACGTGGCGGTGAACTAACGAGCGTAATAATACGAGGATTTTTGAGCTTTCTAAGCCGCCTACGTGGCGGTGAACTCAGATCTGCTGAACTGCGAGGCTAGCAGGGATTTCTAAGCCGCCTACGTGGCGGTGAACTCATTAGACATTTGCTCACATATTGACGAATGTTTCTAAGCCGCCTACGTGGCGGTGAACATATCGAGTAATGAATAATTACCGTGAAAAAATTTCTAAGCCGCCTACGTGGCGGTGAACCTCATGCGACAAAAAACCGATACCCTCCGAAATTTCTAAGCCGCCTACGTGGCGGTGAACTCAAGGGATAATTTAGTCGAAGCTGTTCTATATTTCTAAGCCGCCTACGTGGCGGTGAACGCGGCTAAACAGATCGGCTTTAACTCAGTAAATTTCTAAGCCGCCTACGTGGCGGTGAACGCCAGAAGATCAGCGATGAGATCTCTGTTTCATTTCTAAGCCGCCTACGTGGCGGTGAACTATGCTGCGGTTGTTGTCTGCCGTAGATGTAATTTCTAAGCCGCCTACGTGGCGGTGAACTGGCTCAAACGGTACATCTAATACGTCTTACATTTCTAAGCCGCCTACGTGGCGGTGAACGATTGTTAGCCTTGGCTAATGCCGCCATTGGATTTCTAAGCCGCCTACGTGGCGGTGAACAGTAAAAAATAACGACAAAAAAGCGTTACAACAAGGACTTAAACAAAAATACCAAAAAATACCTTTATTCTGCCCTGTGTTGTAACACTTTGATTTTACATTCCTTTTTAAAGAGCCATATTTTTAGGTTAAAAGTCCGGTACGGTGGCTGCTTCGCTACCCCCTACTGCGCTCAGCCCGTAGCAGTTAAAAAGCCCCGCTTTGGCTTCTGCTGCTTCGATCCGCTGTATAAACAGCGGGAAGGGTGCAGCCTGCTCCGAGTTTGCGGCCTTGGTCTGCTGGCTGTACATCCGGATAAAGGGCAATTTGCATTGCGCTTTCGGTTTGGTTTTAGCCAGCTCATGCAGGCACTCCTCTAGCGGTTTACCGGATTTTTTCGCCCATAATTCCGCTTTGGACTGCATATCTTTTTCGATACGGGCCTGCCCCTTCACCTGCTGGCGTACAAAGGCAACCTGAGTCGCACCCTCCGGCACAGACTGAATCGATTTAAGGTGCGTGTAATCCTCAAACCGGGCCAGAAACCCGGCCAGATTCAGTTTTTCCAACTGGTTTTTCTCGCCAGCCAGTACCCGCAGCTTGTTACCCAGCGGGAAGCCTTTACTGCCATAGCCGGGAAAGCTGACCGCGATGGCACTGTGCCAGTCATCCACTTTTTGCTCCACCAGTGCGATATGCACCTGCTGGTAGATTTTCTGCCAGAGAAAACCCAAAGCGATATCGCCATCCGGTAGCAGGGTAATGTCCTGAAAATACTTCATGACGGCTCCCTACTTATCACTCTCGCCAAAGACACCACCGCGTACCAGTACTGCCATAACGTAGTGCTCATCTTCAACATTAGGCAGGGCTTCGCCACGCGCCCATTTGTCAAAATGGGTGTAAAAATCCTGCTTCTCTTTGGGTGTGCGGAAGGCGGTACCCAGATTGGTGACCGCGCCATAAGGCTCAATGGCGATAGGCCCGGCAGAGGCGGTTTCATCGTCAAAAGCGGGATACCAGGTATCAATAGTGCGCAGGGCGTTGCCGATTTTCTGCGAGTGCATGGCGGCATGATCGTTCACCTGATACAGCACTTTGCTCTTTTTACCCTTGCCTTTATCCATAATCAGTTCTTCAGACGGGTACACTTCCTGTGCTTTACCAACCTGAGCATAGGTGATGATTTCCAGTAACAGGCAGCCATCAGCAGCAGACAGTGCCTGTGCAATTTTGTCACTCAGCTCAGTGATCTGAGCGTCACCATAATCAAAGTGACGGGTGCTGTAGGCGGTGGCATCAAAGGTCCAACTGGCCTGCTGATCTTTATTCAACACGTTAACCTGAACCTCAATCTGCTCAGCACCCACGCGGTTACGCCACAGAAAACGGGCGTTGGCGATGTTGATCGCATAACGGCGGGCCAGCTCTTTAAAACCCTCTTTTTCGATATAGGCTTTTGCCGCCTGCTGGTAACCAGCTTTAAAAGCCGCATTGTTACAGGCAGATGGGGTTTCGACACCACCCAGCACTTTCAGGGTGAAATAGTGTTTCAGGGTGTCCTGATCGGTAGCCAGCGCGCAGGCATCCACCGTTTGCAGGTTGGGCTTTTCCACTTCCGCATCCAGCTTGGCCGGATCATTTTTAATCGCCGATTTCAGACGGTTGGAGATGGTGCCGCGTACCGATTTTTCCTGCAGTGCCAGCGAGGTAAACTCTTCTTTTTTAGCCCAGGTGGTGCCGTAAAAATAACCATCGGACGGTACCAGTTTTTTCTCAAACGCCAGTACAGACGCTGTATCTTTTGCTTTAGCCATGTTGTTTCTCCGTTTCTTCCTTAATCCGGCTTAGTGGAAGCCATCGTTATCAATTTCTTCGGTTGAGGTCTGCGCCTGCTGGCACAAATACAGATTCTTTTCGCTATCGGTGTGGTACCGCCACAGCACTTCATCCAGCTGTGTAATCCGGTGTGCCATACGAAACTCCCCCAGGGTGACCACACTTTCTGCAAACCGGTGCGGGGTGTCCGGATCACGCTGGTTTTTTGCCTGTCCCAGCTCACTGATGCCCTGAAAGCCGGTGGCTATAGGTACAATCCAGCCCGGTTTCTGCCCCTCGATATCGGTTTTACGCTGGCTACGCCAGCTGATTGCACCGTCGTCATCTTCTGTGCAGGTGTGATGTACAGTCAGGTAGTCCAGCAGGGCATCCAGTGCGTCCTGCCCCTGCTCCATGCCGTGCCGCATCAGCTCACGCCGTTCGATCAGTGCAAAACCCGGCATTAAAGCGCGCATCAGTTTTTTCTGCGCCTTTTCATCACTGTCATCAATCACCGGCAACAGAGGGGTTTTAAAGTGCTGCAGATCGCCTCCGGCGATTTTCATCCGCATCAGATGCTGGCTGATAACCTCAGGAACATCCGGCAGTAACAGCGCATCCTCGGTGGCTTGATCCGCCTGATATTCGATCAGCAAAGACACATCCAGATGACAGCGCGCGTCTTCAATAAAAGCGGAACGATTACCGTCTTTATCCAGAGGGTTTGCAGTGGCGATAATGGAATGCACAAAATCCCCCGGCCCTTGGTACGTCTGCAGATCACAGCGATGACTGATAACCGCAGTGCCGGTAAATTTCAGGCTGGGGTAACCCTTGACATTTAACTTGCGCTGCAAGGCATGGGCAAAACCCATAAAGGCGGTCACCGCAGGAAAGCCGATGGTAAAAGGGCTGGAAAGCGCATTGGCGTTATGCACTTTGAGGTGCGGCAACACCAGTAAACGGCGGATACTCATAACAGTGCCTCTCTGTTCTGTTCAATAATGTCGGTCACACGCCGTAGCTGGTCATCCCCCAGAATCAGTGCTGATTTGCCCAGCACTTTTTTATAACTGGCATTGAAATGCCGGGCGGCTTCCGTTACTACCTCATCCAGCCAATCACGGGGTTCGCTTCTGTCCTGTTCATTTTCCGGAAACAACCAGAGCTTCTGATAAGCCGGTAACGCCTCAGGGCGGGCATGAGGCTGTTCAGCAAACCCTTGCCGGGCCTGCCACATTTTAAGAATCAGCTGATCCAGATACTGCTCGGCCCGGTAATCCAGCCCACGGCGGATATTAATATCGTTATGATCCGCGCTGACCAGACGATGGAAGGCCTGAAAGATCTCTTGCTGGGATTTTGCATAGAGCATATCGCTGAAAAAATTCCGACGGGGTAAGCGGATATACTGGGCGTTCAGCTCCGGTGGTACAGACATCAACAGATGCGCTTTACCGGCATTCTGGTTGTTCAGCACACTGATATTCTGCGGCTTGGTGCCCCCATAGCCGATGGTGGTGAGGTTGTAGATCTCCTGATAACCCTCAGCACAAGACTGGTTATTTTTGCGTAGCTCGCGCCGGGCTTTGGTTTCCTCTGAAAAACGCAGTTTATCCAACCGCTTACGCAGCTCAAACAGATGCCCGGAATGGCTGAGCACCGAAAGCAGATGATAGTCGCCTGCCCCTTGTTCTACCGGGAAATAAACCTGTTTGATTTTGGAACTGGTAATGGCTTCATCAGAAAGCGCCCCGCGCTTGATAGATAAGAGCTGCATTATTATATCGAGGGCTGTTTCACCGAAGCCAGAAAGCAATTCAGAAACCAAATCTGTTTGTTCTTCAAGATGTTCAATGAGTGGCACACCATCATTCATCTTAAGACGCAGGAAGTCTTCGACATCAAGTTCTCCTGCATTACCAACTGAATCAAGTTGCGTTGAAAAAGCCACATTCCCTGTTTTTAGCAAACCATCATTTTCTTTGACTCCCTCAAAAATTACAGGCGTCACATAGGTAGCGTTTGCTAAATTCTTTTTACCAACACCGGTACTCGGATGGCTAAATTTGCTTGGATGCGTTGCTAATGCCCGGCTATGAATACGCCCTGCAGCATTAGGCAGCCAGTTTTTCAGAGCGAAAACCTCGCCGCATTCCAGTTTTTTATCTCTGACCTCATCCTCAGTCATACCGGCTTTCAGATTTTTCTTAAGCCAGGCTTCTTTGCGTTCTGCAAAGAAGGCTTCAATTGCCGGATCTGTCATCCTGCTCTCCTTTTATCCCTGTACTTTAATCGGCTTTTACCAAACCCAACTGATCGTTATAACGATAGCGGTTGCCGTCCTTATAAAAACTCAAACTTAATTCACCCAGTCGCTGCGATGTATACTCCGGGTCTTCATCCTGATGCTGTCTGTACTGCATTATCAGCGCCTCATAATCCCGAACCAGCCAGAGCCGTTGCTGCAGTTGATCCGGCAGCGGCTGATGTTCAATTCCCATACTTTTCTCAATATGAACCCAACCTGTACGCGGGTCATAGACCTTAAAAACCGGACCGGATTTTTCATCCAGCACCCGATACAGATTCAGGCTGGGCGCACTGTCACGGAAGCGATGAAACTGCTGCGGCAAAGCGGTCAGCCACCAGTAATCATCGGTGTATCCCCAGAGTACTTCCGGGCTGAGGCCATGATTATCCTTAGCCTCACCGGTAAGGTAGTGGCAGCCCAGGGTTCGGCTAATGGAAAAATGCTCCAATGCCGCAAGTCTTTTGGAAGGTGGCGCGGAATCTTTCTGAATACGCGGCACCGCATCCACGCTTTTTGTGATGCTCTTGAGATCCAGAACATCATCCATAGATCTTGAGGGCGCTAACTGCCATTTGCCCTGCTCGTACCCCGGCCGACTGAAAACATCTTTTTTCTCGCCACGATACCCTTTCAGGTTAAATTGCAGCAGCGCCATATTGGGCAGTTCATTATCCGGTTCTCCCCGGTGGCGACGCACCCGTCCGGCAAGCTGAATAATGGATCGGTAGGATGACGGCTCCACCACCGCCCAATCGAAATCGTGGTCGCGCCCCACCTCCTCTACGGGAGTTGTCACCAGAATAAAGATCAGATTTTTGCTGCCGCAACTGTCCAGATGCTGCCGGATCTCCGGCTGATAAAATGCGCCGTGTTCAGGATCATTAACCGGATGTTTGCGCTTCAGCACCCTATCCAGATGCTGCTCTTGGGCATGACGCAGCAGTAAAACCTGCTGACTGTGGTAGGCCATAACCCGCACTTCGGTATCTTCCGGCCAGCCTGCTGCCAACAGATATTCGGTAAGTTCAACACAGGGTTTGATATTGGCGCAGCGCACTACACCAAAAGAAACCTGACAGCCGCTTTTATCATCCCGGACAAAGTGCTGCCGATGTTTGCCCAGAACTCCCTGCTGCACAGTGTAGAAAAACAGCTTGTCTGCACTATCGGCTTCGGTTTTTTCCGGCAGGGGTAAAATCTCGGCCCGACGCTTTACAGGTTCCTGTTTCAGTTTGGCAATACGCTTGGCAACAAAACTTTCATGGGCGGTCTGATAGTGCTGAAAAGCATTTTCGCTCTGACCAATAGTCACCAGCTCGGTTTTAAATTCATCAGTCCAGCCCGCTGCTATCTGGCTGTTTTGCCCACGACTGGCAGCAAAAACAGCCCAGCCTTTCTGATAGGCGGTGAAATAGCCCAGCGCCAGATCCGGTGGAATAGTGGCAGATGAGATCATCACCTTACACCCCAGCATACCCGCCAGATGAATCAGCCGACCGATAGCCACCAGATCCGATCCGGTAAAATCATCAATCTCATCAATCACCAGATCCGATGACATCAGGCGCAGGCTGGGCAGAATATAACGCCCACCACGGGTGGTTTCCGTCGCCCCCATAATATGATCGATGGTGCAGGCCAGTACCGGGGCATAAAGCAAAGCGCGGTCTTTCTGACGGGTCAGCACTGTGGTCAGCTCTTCTTCCGGCAACAGGTTTTGCCAATATGCCTCGCCTGCAACCTCTTCCTGAAGATCCAGCAAAGGCTCCAGAGATTCGGAACCCAAGGCTTCTTCAGCGCTATCCCTGTCTTCTTTTTCCTTGGGCTCCTGCGCGCCCTGATGCAGCTCCAGCACGGCTTTTGAGCCGATCAGTACGGCCAGCTCCTCTTCCTTGAGGCCAACACGCTCCCGGTATTCATCGCCGGTCTGCAGGGTCAGGGTTCTCAAGCCCAGAGCGAGAATAAAACGCAGGCTTTGCTGATCGTCCGACAAGGCCTGCATAATTTTGGCATTAGCCAGCGTTTTGCCGCGCCCGGTGCTGGCCATATTAACGATAAAATAACCGCTTACACCGTCATCGGTTTCCTTTCGGTAATCCTTAAGTGCCGTTACGGCTTTATCCTGCCAGCCAAACTGTTTTTTCAGCTCCGGTGATAACTCTTTTTGCGGTGCAAGCCTGGCCACATCCTGCGCCAGCGGCAGCTCTGTTTCAAAATCCGGCAACAGACGGCAAACATCAACACCGGCCTTAGCAACACCAATCAAATGCTCATCCAGCTTCTGCTTCAGTTGCAGCTGGTTGTGCTGATCCCGCCCGGTATTGGCATACAGAGCCAGAGGCGAAACCCAGTCTTTATTATTGTCCTGCGAAGAGTAGAAGTGATCGCCCAGCATCAGGCACAGCCGGGCGTGGTGGGCGATGGTTCGCCAGCTGCCATCGCAGACAGCGGCAGCAAACAGCGGTAACTGCTCGTGCAACTGGCGGGCGCGGTGGCTCAACTCCGTCAGCCATTGTGTCGATTCGCTGAGCAGGCCATGCGGAAACTCAAAACAATCCGGTTTGCGTTGCAGAAATTCAGCATCATCAAAGCGGTTTTCATAACCCCATTGAGCACCGATGCGCGCCAGTAACTGCTGAGGCGTGTTGTTGGACCGGTTAATAAACTGAGCCAAATCATCATTATTCTGAACCTTGGGTAGTCGGTGGTGAGACAACACCAGCCAAAGCACGAGACAGGCAGCATCCGGCAGTTCTGTAAATGGCTGATCCCGCTCTTTTTGCTGCAGCACCGCTGCTTTTAACCGACCTTCATCCAGCTGTTTATCGATCAGAGGTGCCAACCAGCTTTGATCTTCTGCCGGATTCTCTCCGCTCTGAATCAGCGACATCAGCAGCAATGACGAGATCCACTCGTGACGTAACGGGTCACCTCTGAATGTGTCTTTTGACTGCGGATTCAATTTGTCCTGAAACAGCTTGGTGGCTTTACCCCAGTCATGCAGCAGCGCAGCCAATCCGGTAAAGGTTTTAATAAGTGGCAGGTAACGCCAGTTGTCAGGCGCATCGCTACTGGGAAGATCCTGTTCTGTACGATTCACAGGCACGATGCCCTCGCTGTTAAATTTCTTTCTATTACCCACCACCCAAAGCAATTGGCTTCTCGACCGTGACCGTATCCAATGGCAACTGACGGCAGTGCTTTTACTGGCAGTCTGGCGCAGCATTTTTTTGACAGTCAGCAAGCCATCTTCAGTAATCAGCGTTTGCCAGGTGTTATCGCCGATGCGGTTGGCAAAGGCGTCCAGCACACGCCGGGTTCTGGGCAGGGCTTTCTTTTCACATTGAGAGACAAAAGTGACCATCATAAGCCGCACCTCTTATCTAATTGTCGCGCTAAAGCACGACCTACACGGGAGACAGCCATCATAGGTTCTTCCCCTCTATCTCCTCAGCGCTCATATCCTGCAGGGCGACTGACTTGACGCTATCGAACATAAAATCCAGCGCTTTATGATCGGTAAAGGCCTGCAGCACCTGCTGACGAAATTCCTGTTCTGTGGCGCTCTCTTTGGCACAGATAAAGGCCCAGGGCAGTACAAGGGCGTCTTTAATTAGGTCGGCTACATCAAACACCAAAGCGCCCCGACGGGTTTTACCATGCATAACGGCAAAGCCATGAGGGATACCCAGCACCCACAAACAGCAGGCGGCAAGGCCATAAGCCAGATAGTTACCGTGATTCAGAAAAGCGTTGGCTTTGTCTTGGGCCTGATGCTGACGGGAAAAGTTACTCTGCTGGGTATTATTCGCGGCATGTTTGTAGAGCACCTTGGTCAGCTGCGCTTCGGTTAACAGCAGATCAGCGGATTTGGTTGCACTGTAGGTGCGCGTATGAAAGGTGGCCAGTGCTTTTTCGATGGCACTGCCACGGGTATCGAAACCTTCCAGCTTCAGATCCCGGTCTTTTTGCCAAACGCGCTGCAAGTAATCAATTCGCGCATTCTGAAACTGCTTGGCAGCAGCCAGGCGCTTAGCATCATCAAACCAGAACTGCATCCAGCCCTGCAGGTATTCGGTAGGGCGATATTCACTTTGTGGCGTCAGCCACTCTACTTCACAGGCCATATAGAGCGGTGTACCACCGCCGCCACAAAAGCCAACTAGAACCCCGGCCTGGGCCAACATACGTATGGCAGCCTGAGTGATCGAGGTGCCGTTACCTAACAGCAGTACCGTGGTATTGGCGATGGGAATATTAAAGTAGAGGTTTTCTTTACTGGCTTCGGTGAGATAGAGCACACGGCCATCTTTCTGCATCACCCGGCAATACTCCAGATAATACAGATTGGCACGTTTCGAATGCAGAATCGCTTTCAGATCTGATGGTGAGAAATCATCCATAATACATATTCCTGCTTAAACTCATCCCTACATGGAAGTAAAACCCTTCCATTACAATCGAAATTCCTTGCAAAATAATCATCCAAACAAAAATGCCCCTAATAAAAAAACATTCACGATACTGCTTTTTTCATAGCAGGTATCTTAGTCAAAAGCGTAATCTCCATGAAAAAGCCAAAAAAAACGCCATCTTATTGAATAAGATGGCGTTTTTTAAACGACAAAAGGATCAGTCGGTAGCGATTACTCTACCCAATTAATAATGTGCCACTCCAGATCTTCCTGCAGGACGACATGTTCACTGATCGCGCGGCCTTTAATGCTTTGGCGGGCTTTATGGATACTTTTAGGATCTCCGGTGATCAGATGATGCCATTCAGGCAGGGGCTTTCCCTCTTTGACCAGCCGATAAGCACAGGTTTTGGGTAGCCAGACAAATTCATCAATATCCGCGATACTCAATTCAACACAATCAGGAACAAGTGCTTTGCGGTTAGGGTAGTCATTACAACGACATTGGGTAATATCCAGCTGTTTGCAGGCTACCTCGGTGTAATAAACCCTGTCATCATCTTCATCCATCAGTTTATGTAGGCAGCACTTCCCGCACCCGTCGCACAGAGATTCCCACTCGTCATGGCTCATCTCCATCAGACTTTTCTGTTCCCAAAAGTGTCCCGCGTTGCTCATTCTCAGTATTTGCCTTCGGTTGGGGCCTTATATAAATCCAGCAGATAATCCTCTTTTTGAGGTGGCATTTGCAGGTAAAAGCCTTTCTCACGAATCTCCCGTAAAACATCTTCAGCTTTAGCCCGTGCCAGATCTTTATCTTCACGGATAAGCATCGTCATAACAGCCTTGGGTTTACCAAAGACTTCCAGCAACGACTCGGGGACACGTTTGAATCCTTCTTTTTTATCCACATAAAGGTACATCTCATCTTTACGCGGGCTTTTGAATACTTCGCAGATCACTTTCACAGTTTTATCTCGTTATTTCTATATGCGTTTTGTACGTAATTTGTCTCTTTAGATAAAAGACAGGCAATCCGGCTCTATAGAATAATTAGCGACTTCTTAATTTATCTAACAGGTCAATCAGCGGCTGCCCGATGATCGCTTCTCGCCAGCCCTTCCATTCGTCAGGGATATAATTCAGCTCACCCCGAATAGCGCGGTTGAGCACCTGTTCAAGCTGCCGTTTCTTTACCAGAAGCTCAGGAGGCAGGTTATTTGCCTCTGCGGCCTCCCGAACAGTTTTCTTCATCGCCTTAGACCATTCGCGGTAGGGATGCCCAATCGGAGAGGGTAATGATGCCGGCCACATCGCCTGAGCGCGGTTACGGGCAATATCGACCAGCTCCAGAATATCATCACCATCTTTCTTGATGGTGCCGTGGCGTATGCCTTCGATACGGGATAACTCCATACGGTTTGCCGGAAGCTTCATGGCGATCAGCCATAGCAGGTTGTCGGATACTAAGCGGCCGCGGGGGATATTACGTTCCCGAACTTCCTGTTCGCGCCAGGCAGCCAGTACCTGAAGCACGGCAAGCTGCTCCTGATTCAGCTTCCAGGCCTGTTTAACCCGCAGGAAATAAAACTCGTCATCAGGGGCCTGTTCAGCAAGGCGAACAATCTGAGCGCACTCCTCAAGACACCACGTCATGCGATGCTGTTCGTTCAGTTTCTGTTCTATCTTCGGCCAGATCTGGTAGAGGTAGAAAACATCAGCTGCCGCGTAGGCGCATTGACTGTCGGTTAGGGGGCGTTGTAACCAGTCGGAACGGGTTTCTTCTTTCTGCAGGGTAATATCCAGCCAGTTTTCCACCATGCGCTGATAACCGACTGAAAGCGTTTCCCCAAGAAAAGCCAAAGCAACCTGAGTATCCATCATGGGCTTAGGCAGTGTTCCTGTCAGCTTGGCGAAGACATCCAGATCCTCAGAACAAGCGTGTAACACTTTCAGAACGGTCTCTGACCCAAGCACGGCCCGGAAAGGGTCCCAATCACTGATTTTCAGTGGATCAATCAGCCAGCAGCCCTGATCATCCTGAACCTGTATTAAAGCAGCTTTGGGATAGAAGGTATCAACACGGATAAACTCAGTATCAAGCGCCAATACGTCACAGGTCAGCCAGTGAGCCGAACACGCCTTCAGGCGTGCATCGGAGTCTATAAAACGGTACTCAATTGTATTTTCGGTCATTATTTCGCCATAGGTAACCGGCCGGCCATAGCACGGCTCAGGGTTCCGCCATCAATATATTCCAGCTCACCGCCCACAGGAATTCCATGGGCCAGACGGGTTACGGTTACCGGTAAATGTTGCAGCATTTCAGAAATGTAATGTGCGGTAGCTTCGCCTTCTACCGTGGGGTTGGTTGCCAGAATGACTTCCTGAACCTGATCCCGACGTACTTTTTCTTCCAACAGATCAAGACCCAGCGCATCCGGTCCGATGCCATCGATCGGTGACAGATGCCCGGTCAGGACAAAATAACGTCCACTAAAACCACCGGCTTGCTCCATGGCAATCTGGTCGGCGGGCGTTTCCACCACACACAATAAGCTCGCGTCACGTCGCTCGCTGCGGCATAACCCACAGACAGGTTCTTCGGTCAGGGTTCTGCATTCCTGGCACTGGCCAACATGTTCTAATGAGCGCTCCAGTGTTTCTGCCAGCCGAAAGCCACCTTCTCGCTCTCGTTCAAGCAAGTGCAACGCCATGCGTTGCGCTGATTTGGGGCCAACACCCGGTAAGCAGCGCAATGCGGTGATCAGTTCTTCAACCAGAGGGCTGAAAGCCATAAAAGATCCTTAATCAGGCTAAGTGTCTGTTTGTTCTATTGACGAAGATCGACAGGACTGTTTTTTTCAAAAACAGTCTATTCATCAAAAAGCCGCTCAACAGCGGCTTTTTTGATCCATTCAGAATGGCATTTTAAAGCCCGGAGGCATTTGCATACCGCCGGTGATCTCAGACATTTTTGCCTGAGTATTTTCCTCAACACGGCGAACGGCATCGTTGACTGCAGCGGCCAGCAGATCTTCAAGCATCTCTTTGTCTTCGCTCATCAGGCTGTCATCAATGGATACAGCGCTAACATCATGGCGGCCATTCATGGTCACTTTAACCATGCCCGCACCCGCTTCACCGGTAACCGTCTCATTCGCCGCTTCTTCCTGCAGTTTCTGCATTTTTTCCTGCATCTCCTGCGCCTGCTTCATCAGGTTTCCCATTCCACCTTTAAACATTGCTTTATCCTCAACTCATTACAATTTTACGTCGGTAAACACGATCTCAAATTTACCGTCTATATCTTTCTGTCTTCTTAAATTTGGTTAACAGTTTAGATCAAAGGTTCAACTGATGCGCTCAAGACCTCTGCACCAAACGCCTGCTTAAGCCCCTGAATGACGGGGTCAGACTCAAAAAGAGCTTCCGCCTGACGTTGGCGGGTCTCTTTGAGGGCGGCTTCATAGTCTTCCGGAGTATCTAAATCTGTGCTGAACGATGCAATTTCAATGATCAGCGTATCATTGAACAGGGTTTGAATACTTTTCTGCCAGCTGGCTTCACGCTCCGGTGTCAGAAAATTCTCGGTGACAGCCTTCAGAGCAAATTTAAGTAGATTGCCTTCCCGCGCGATCAGCGCTGCATTTTTGGCCAGCGACCGATCAAGTCCTTTCAGAGGCAGATGCGCAAAAGCCTGCAGCCAATCCTGATTGGTATTCAGCTGATCGGGACAAGGTCCGACCAGGGGTGTAATTTGTGCTTCGTTTGCTTCGGGTAGTCTGGCATCCCGTAGTACAGGGGCTTGTCTGGACTGTTCCGACACGGGCTCTGGCATCATATTCTGATAACCCGTATCCATAGTTTGCCCGGCGAACCCGGGCTGGCCGGAGTAGGACTCAGGCGCAGCATTCATCTCAGCCTGATCGTACCCACTGTGAGGTGGGTGCGCTGACTCATCATAGGCCGGGGGGGCCTGGTCAGGATAAGGGCTCGGGTGGTGATAAACGCCCTGATCATTATTATCGGGAGCTGACGGAGTATGAGGCGAATTGTCTGCCAAGGCTTGGGGCTGTTCCGGAATAACCGGTTGTTCTTCCCACGGCGGCAGATCTGCCGGGGTACTCGGCGCAGCATTCTGCAGAGCAACCTCTGGTTCAGGGGTCGCTTTACCCGATGCCGGAGAATCAACGCGTGCCTCAGCCTGGGCAACTTTTTCAGCACTGGCGGTCGGGAATTGAATCGTTCTCAACCCACCACCCAATGAGGCTCTGGCATTCTGAACCGTTGAACCGGCTTCAGGCGGTGTCACCTGGGGTTGCTGAACCACCGATGACTCCGGCCCTGTTTCAGCAGGGGTCACTGAAGCATCCTGCTGAGCAGATCTTGGCACCGGCGGAGAAAACTTCACCAACTGCGGTTCATCAGCTGCAGGCTGGGAAGCATGAGCTGGTGGGGACTGATCAATCGGCTGAGCGCCATCATGGCCCTGTGATGCTGTTAACTCATTATTGACCGGTTCCGGGTCATGAGGTTGATGGCTTAATTCAGGCTCAACTAACGCTTTTTTTTTAGCCTCGCCACTTTCAGAGGGTGCGACTGAGGCTTGAACAGTCCCCTGGCTTTCTATGGGAGCCGCCTGACTGGGCAGAGGGTTTCCATTTTCACTGGGTACTCCTTGCGGAGCAAAAGCCACCATACGGATCAGCGCCATTTCAAAACCAGTACGGGCATCCGGTGCCAGCGGCAGATCTTCCTGACTTTTAATGGCGATCTGATAATACAGCTGCACATCTTCTGCCGTTAGTCGCGCAGCCTGCGCCAGCACTTGTTCACGGTCACCCTGGGCATTATCAACCGCATCCGGCAATACCTGCGCCACGGCCATACGATGCAGGTAGAGCGCCATATCAGAGAGAATGGTTTCAAAATCAGCGGCCTGTTCAGACAGGCGGACCACTTCAGTCAGAAGCGCCTTGGCATCACGGCTTACCAGATGATCAATCAAAGCCCCCACATGACGATGATCCACCAGCCCCAGCATCTCACTGACCTGAGCCGCCTCAATATTGCCCTGACCGTAAGCAATTGCCTGATCGGTCAGACTGAGCGCATCGCGCATACTGCCGTCAGCGGCACGCCCGAGAAGCCAGAGAGCCGCATCTTCAAATGGAATCTGCTCCTGGGTCAGAACATTGCTCAGATGCTCAACCACACGCTCCGGTGGCATATTCTTCAGATTAAACTGCAGGCAGCGTGACAAAACGGTCACCGGAAGTTTTTGAGGATCTGTCGTCGCCAGCAGAAATTTAACGTGCGGTGGTGGTTCTTCCAGCGTTTTAAGCAGTGCATTAAAACTATGCGTAGACAGCATGTGCACTTCATCGATCAGGTAAACCTTGTAGCGACCACGGGACGGCGCGTACTGCACGTTGTCCAGCAGCTCGCGCGTATCCTCTACCTTCGTTCGGGAGGCCGCATCCACCTCAATCAGATCAACAAAGCGTCCCTCGTCAATTTCGCGACAACTGGTACATTCGCCACAGGGACGGGAGGTCACTCCGGTTTCACAGTTAAGGCACTTAGCGATAATTCGTGCGATGGTTGTTTTGCCAACCCCCCGGGTACCGGTAAACAGATAAGCATGATGCAAACGGTCGTTATCCAGCGCACTGACCAGTGCTTTACGCACATGATCCTGCCCGACAAGCTCATGGAAATTTTTAGGACGCCACTTTCGGGCCAGTACCTGATAACTCATATTAACCAGTCTGCTGATAGAAAATTTCGGGAAAACCCAGTTCGAAACACCGCATTAGCGGCACAATTTTAAGTCGGCATTGTACACTAAATGTTGATTCCGGTGTTGCACTTCTTCACGCCCGAGCCACGGCTAAAACCAGCTAACCTCTTGCCGAATCAATCTTTTTTGTGTCGTACACGGCGCGCGGGATGGCTCTCACTGACCACCACTTCCGGTACCTCATCCAAATGCTGATCGGGCCCGTAAAACTCATCCATTTTATGAGTAACGCTGTACCAGTAATCCAGAAAATCCTCCGTGATCTCTTCCTCGATACGGGTGGCTTCCTGCGTAGGACAGAAGATGGTGACCACAAAAACATTGCGGGCTGTTTCATTCGTTGCAACACGGACCTTCAGATCGGATACGCTCAACGCGATGCCAAGGCGTTTTTCGATGAGTGTACTGTAGCGATCAGCAACTTCCTTGAAGGGGCTGCAATACTCCCGCACCAGATCTTCAAGGTACAGTCGTGCATCACGTACACTAATGGCGTCTGCTTCGCGAACAATACTAAAACTGTGAGCGACATAGCGGCGCATAAAGTTGAGGTTCTGAATCACACCCGTGCTGAATTTGTAGTTTGGAATCACAAGACTCCGCCCCGTGTAGGAGTAACTCATGCCTTCAACATCTACCTCCAGCAGCGTTGTTGTCAGCCAGTCGCTGCGCACCACTTCACCATAGTGTTCACCGACCTTGATCCAGTCGCCAATGCTAAAGGCCCGGCTACTGGCGATATAAAGAGCCCCCAGAAAACACTGGATCTGCTCACGGGTTGCAACAACCAGAGCAACGGCAAACGCAGCAATAGATAGTGCAACAAAACGCAATTCACTTAACCAAATAATGACCAGCCCCACAATAATGACCAGACTGGTGATGTTAGTAATGGTGTTGGTCCAACGACGATGCTGATTTTCCTCATCTTTAACCACACGCTTTACGAAGCGAACCGACAACCAACGCAATACCAGACAGGTACAAACAAAGGCTATGGAAATAATCCACTGGTTGTCATTCACGATATCTTTCATAGCAGCCTCAAATGATGAATAATGAATAAATCTTAAAATCGACAATAACTCATTAAAAGATTAATAAAGCTTGGATCTTTTATTGGGCTTAGGCCATCTGTTAGGGACATTCAGGGTATCACTATGCTTTTAGTGAAGCGCTATTTTACCGGGGTTCTATCCTTGGCTTTATTGATTTTCTCGGTATCGGCTCCTGCCGACGAGTTTGATCAGTTCTTCGATAAACACGCGGTTGTCATGTTACTGATCGAACCTGAAACCGGAAAAATCTATAAAGCTAATCAGGCCGCTTCAGATTATTATGGCTATAGCCACCGTAAGCTAAATCAGATGCGCATCCAGCAGATTAACGCTCTCTCCCCTGAAGCGGTGGCCGCTGAAAGAGAGTTGGCTCGCAAAGAAAACCGCAACTATTTTATTTTCCGTCATCGCCTGGCGGATGGGTCGATCCGGACCGTCGAAGTTTCCTCTATACCGATTACTCTGAATCAGCGGAATTACCTCTTCTCAATCGTCACCGATGTCAACGATCTGCGCGCTGCAGAAGACAGCCTTTGGCATTATCAGAACCGATTGGAACAAATGGTAGATCGACAGCTGAGTTATTTACGCTCTCAGGACACATTCATTTATACACTTCTGGCTATCGCGCTGACGTCTCTTTTTGTCACTGTAGTGAGCCTGTCTTATATGCTCTACCGGAAACGTAAAACATCTGCTCGCCTGCAACGGGAAAAATCCCGTTTGGATGACATTATCTGGGGAACCAACGCGGGCACCTGGGAAAGAGATTTTCAGTCCAACAGAATCGAGATCAATCACCGATGGGCAGACATTATCGGGTTTCAATCACAGGATCTTGAACCCCTTTTCCAATCAGATCTAGAGCCGATGATTCATCCCGATGATTTAACAGAAATGCAGCGACAGCTCAATCAACACCTCACCGGTAAATTGGATTATTATCAATGCGAATACCGCATGCGGCACCAGCGGGGGCACTGGGTCTGGGTTCTGGATCGCGGAAGAATTGTACAAAGAGACAGGTCCGGAAACCCTATCCGTTTATGCGGTATCCTGCAGGATATTTCCAGCGCCAAACGAGCACATCTGCAACTGGAACATATGGCGCATCATGACCAGCTAACCCAATTGGCCAACCGCGCATTGTTTTACGATCGCCTCAACCACGCTATCGCCTCTGCAAAACGATATCCAACACAATTTGCGGTGATGTTTATCGATCTTGACGGCTTTAAAGCCGTTAATGATGATTATGGTCATCATATAGGCGACGCTTTGCTCGCCGAGGTTGCCCGTCGACTTCAGGCCACTATTCGGGAGTCTGACACCTGCGCCCGTATGGGCGGAGACGAATTCGCTCTACTCATCTATCACCTGGATAACGCCAGCTCGGCTGCAGTGGTAGCAGAACATATCCTGCAAAGCATAAGAGCGCCATTCGAGCTTGAGGGACATACCCTGACACAGATCTCCTGCAGTATTGGCATCGCTTTTTATCCGGATCACGAGCCATCATCCGGTAGCGCTCTGGTCCAGCTCGCAGACAACGCCATGTATGCGTCTAAGCGATCCGGCAAAAATAACGTTACTTTTTCAGAGGAGAGCAAAGCTTCAGTCAGTGACGACTCGTCCACGACGACTGCGATGAACAATTCATAGGCGATGAAACGGCATCTGCTCGGTCTACTGGCTGCGCCTGAAGGTCAGGTTATAGCGATAGGGCCCTGTGAGCGGGTGCTGATAACGCTGCAACTTTTTAACCCCATGAAATCGCATCCGGTCAGCACCGCCCCAGACCAACACATCCCCATGCTCCAGAAGAAACTCGCACACAGACTCCTGACGGTTGAAGCCGCCCCAGCGAAATAACACTGGAGCCCCCAGAGAAAAAGAGACGATAGGAGCCGACAGATCTTTCTCATCTCTGTCCTGGTGCAGCCCCATCCCCGCTCCGGAGGCATATCGGTTGATCAGGCAGGCATCTGGATTTAAAACACCGAATCCTGCCAAATCTGAGAACTGATTAGCCCAGCAATACCAGTCAGCCGGCATGGTGGGCCATGGGAGTCCTGTTTCAGGTTCTGCGTCACTATAACGGTAGCCCGAAGTATCCGTTATCCAGCCAAAAGAACCGCAGTTCGTCATTGACGCAGACATGCGCTGACCACCAGGGGTGGTGCGGTGACGAAAAGGGTTTGTGCCTGAAATGCGCTCTATTCCCTGCAGAATATGGGGAGCGTTCGGTTTTAACGCGGCTTTGAAAAGCACCGCATCACGGGACACCTGTATTTTAACGGCATCAAAATTCGGGCTGTTGCTTCTGTTGTATCCGCATAGCCCCTCATCCTGTTGCAGAAAAAGATCCTGCTGCATGACTCGCTCCAATTGCTAAATCTTAAGGCGGAACCCGATTAGACCTGTCGGAATCTTTAAAAACACAAAAACGCCTGAGCTTTAAGTTTAAATTAAGACTGCCTTCGTACACTGAAATTCTAACGGTAAGCAACAGCATTGAATATGTATTGCCCGCCTTTCATCTGATGAGGATTTCACTATGAAAGATAACAGTCATATTAAGGTCTGGGACCCTTTTGTTCGGGTTTTCCACTGGGCACTGGTTCTGCTCTTTATCATCGCCTTTGCCAGCGAAGATGGCCCTGAAAACGTACATATCTTTGCAGGGTATGGCATCAGTATTTTGGTGCTGTTTCGAATCTTCTGGGGAATTACGGGCACCCGCCACGCCCGATTCTCAAGTTTCGCTTATGGGAAAACCGCACTGAAACGCTATCTGAAAAGCCTGATAAGCCGTCATCCTGAACAGTACCTTGGTCACAATCCCGCAGGGGGCTTGATGGTCTTCATTCTGCTGGCCGCACTCCTACTGCAGTGTTTTCTGGGCATGGTCATGATTGCCGGAGATGGCGAAGGCCCTTTTGCCGGAACCTTTCTGAGCATGTTCGGCACCCCGATCATGAAAGAGCTACATGATGCTTTAGGACACGGATTGCTGTTTCTTATTGTGATCCATGTAGGAGGGGTCATTGTCAGCAGTTTACTGCATCGTGAAAATTTGATCGCCGCCATGATCACCGGAAAAAAAATCCGAAGGAAAGCCTCTGATGCAAACAACGCTTAAGAATACTGGCTCAAACGACCTGGGCAAACCAGTTCACCAATACCGCGGGCTACTGACCAAACTTCGGGCCAAAAAGCATTGGCCCACATTATTGCTTGTAATGCTGCTGAGCCTGTCTGCTGCAGCCCAAGCGCAAACAGGGAACCCCGTTGTTGATCGCTTGCTGGAAGAATACCAATCCCAAGGGGCAACAAACTTTAGTGCTGCAAATGGAGGCCGCTTATGGGAACAGAGCTTTGAACACTCTAAAGCTCCAACAGCAAGAAGCTGTACCCAATGCCACGGCAACGATATCCGACAAAGCGGGAAACACATCCGCACTAAGAGAGTGATCACCCCCTTGGCTCCCAGCACAAACCCTGAACGCCTTACCCGCGAAAAAAAGATTCGGAAGTGGCTAAAGCGTAACTGCAAATGGACACTGGGACGGGAATGCAGCTCTCAGGAAAAAGGGGATCTGCTTTTATGGATTCAGACTCAATAACCTTCTCTATCCACAAAGGAGATCACGATGACACGGGATACCACAATGACAAAACTCATGAATAAGTTACGCTGGCCTTTGGGGGGCGCACTGCTGACCGGCGCACTGTTTATTGGTTTAAACGGTTTTGCACAGCAAGCACAGAGTAGCTGGTGGGGTGACGATCACGAAGATGAGTACTACGCCAAAAACACCGACAACCCTACCCATCTTGAAGAGTGCGGAGCTTGTCATATCGCTTATCCGGCACAGCTGCTACCCAAAGCAGCCTGGCAGGAAATCCTCTCAAGCCTCGACAACCATTTTGGTGAAGATGCCAGCATCGACACGGGGATCAGAAGTGAACTGACCAACTTCCTAACCAACAATGCCAGCGATAGTAATAACGCAGGTAAATTCAGGAAGTTTACCCGAGGGATTGATATCCGTAACCCACCAATACAGATCACTGAGTTAAAATACTTTGAGCGCAAACACGATGAGATCAATGACCAGAAAATGGTGATCAACAATCCGGATGTGGGAAGCTTCTCACAATGTCAGGCTTGCCATGAAAAAGCGGAACAGGGCATTTTCGATGAAGACACCGTTAATATTCCAAACTTTGGCCGCTGGGACGATTAAGGCTTTTTTTCGATCCCAAAAGGCGGTTAGCACACTAAGCCTGCTACTTTTCATAGCCTCAGGCGGTGTCATGCTGAACCAGATACAAGAAGCGAAAGCCAGCGACAAACTCTCTGCCAAAGAAGTTTTAGTCTTGATGCAACAGGGAAAAATCCAGCCATTATTAACGCTGCTAGGTCAGCATAACTTTGCAGGAACACTACTTGATGCCGAACTGGAACGGGAACATGGCCACCTGATTTATGAGCTGGAATACCTGAATGACAAGGGAGAAGTCTGGGAATATGAGCTGGATGCGGCCACCGGAGAGATTCTCGAGCAGGAACTGGAAGACTGAGGCGAATACCGTCTTCCAACAAATACAAGCAATACAAGCTATACAAGCACGTTCAATAATGGATTCAGACAAGGGAGAAACGGTGAAAATTCTGCTGATTGAGGATGATCTGGCACTTTGTAACGCACTGGTTCCTGAGCTTCGGCTGGCCGGTTTCGCCGTTGAGCAGGCCCATGACGGTACCGATGGTCTTCACCTTGCTCAGGAAGAGAGTTTTGACGCCATTATCCTGGATCTGGGGCTACCGGAAAAAAATGGCTTAGAGGTTCTTACAACACTGCGACAGCAAGGCGATCTGACACCGGTTGTTATTCTGACAGCCCGGGACACCTGGCATGAACGGGTTGATGGGCTTAAAGCTGGTGCGGATGACTACCTCGGCAAGCCATTTCACAGCGAAGAGCTTATGGCTCGCCTGAATGCGGTCCTCAGGCGGCATCACGGTCAAGCCTGCAACCAGATCAGTGTCGACGATATTGTGCTGGATACCGACACCCGGGAGCTAATCACCGAACAGCAAAAAATTCTGCTGAGCGCCATCGAATTTAAGCTGCTGCGCTATATGATGCTGCACCCGGATCAGGTACTGTCTAAAAACTGTCTGAGCGAACATATCTACGAAGATGACCACCTCAGAGACAGCAATGTTATCGAGGTTTACATCAACAAACTACGCCAGTACCTCGGTAAAAACCGGATCAAAACCCTGCGGGGTCAGGGCTATCAATTGCTGACGGGGCTCACGGGACATCCACAGATGGCTGAGAAAATAGCGGACGGGCATTGATGATTAAGGGGTTCATAAAACACCAGCCTTCAATTGAAAGTGCCCTTCGCTTAAGACTTTTGCTATCTCTGCTGATTGTACTGGGTATTACGTTAGTGCTGATTAATGTTCTTTCCCGAGAGCTTACCCGAAATTACGTAATCAGCCGTTTAGAGCATGACGCCGAAAGTCTGATCGCGGCCCTTGAACCTGACACTCAGGGCAAGCTAACGCTTGAGGCCCTCAGAATACCGGATGTCTACCGCCGGGCTTTCTCAGGTCATTACTATCAAATCACATTACCGGATCAGGTGATTCGTTCACGCTCACTATGGGATCTCGAACTGCCTGCCCACCTGATAAACACAAAACTGATTCCGCCGGATACCTTAATTGACGGTCAGTTACTACTCACGCTGAAAATGGATATCAGGCTGAACAAACAGAAAATATCGATCTGGATTGCTGAGGATATTCATCCTCTTGCCCATGAAACTCAGCGTTTCAATCTGAGTGTTATGTTGTTTCTGTTGACCGCTTTCGCGCTACTCTGGTGGTTACAGGGGAGAAGCCTACGTCACAGCTTTCGTTATTTTGAACAACTCAGACAAAGGATACAGCAGCTGCATCAGGGCAGTGCTGATCGCTCTGGCTTTAGTCCGCCAAGAGAAATTAAGCCGCTGAGTGACGAAATCAATCGCCTTGTCGATCAACTTGGACAGCGGACAATACGCTCCCGAAACGCCCTGGGTAACTTCGCCCATGAACTAAAACGCCCTTTACAGCAGCTGAATATTCAAAAGAAAGAACTGGCCGAAGCGCAACAGGTACCAATAGCAGAGGCCCTCAGTCAGATTCAGTATCTGCTGGACCGAGAACTGAAACGAGCCCGAATTGCAGGCCGATGCCTGCCGGGACAAACATTTTACCCTCTGGAAGATCTGCCACCTCTGATTGAGGTACTTAAACGGATTTACCCCTCTATCACGTTTACCAACAAGATACCCGAGGCTGAAAAACTGGCCGCCGGTATTCATATTGACCGGGACGACCTCTTGGAACTTTTAGGCAATCTGCTGGATAACGCGGCCAAGCACGCCAAAAAAACGGTTGTGCTGGAGCTGCAATACAAGCCCGATCAATCGGCGTCAGATGTTATCTTCACGATTGAGGATGATGGTCCGGGGGTAAGTGAGGATGCTCAACAGCAGCTGACAGAAAGAGGTAATAAACTGGATGAAACGGTGGCAGGTCACGGCTTGGGCTTATCTATTTGCCAGTCCATCTGTCAGAGCTATCAGGGGAAACTGGCGTTCAGCCACTCCACACTTGGCGGCCTTAAGGTCACAGCAGCACTTAAAAGCTGATGCGGCCGGGTTAAACACAACAAAGCTAAGGGCGATAAGCATATAAAGCCCCGAACCCGGTTCGGGGCTTTAGTATTTAAGGCATCTCTTGAAGAGTGAATTCCCTACAGGCATTCACCCTCTCATATAGCTATCGGGTGATATTTTTCATATCAACCGCGTAGATAATCGCTTCGATACGACGGTTGGTGCTGTGCGCCATCTCGTTATCAGCCGGATCAAGCAAGCGGGATTCACCGTAACCTTTACCGGTCACTCGCTCAGGATCTACCTTAAACTCATCAACCAGAACTTTAGCTACTGCCTTGGCACGGGCATCAGAAAGCTTCAGGTTATACTCGAATGAGGCCGGTGCAGAAGTGTGGCCACCGATCTCCACGGCTGTATCCGGGTTTCGCTCCAGAAATTCCGCTACCTTTTTGATCTCCGGATAGTAAGCCGGATCAACGTCCGATGAATCATTCGGGAAAAGTACATTGAGCTGCATCGACACAACAAACTGCTCGGCAATCGTACAGCCATCCTCATTCACCAAATATTGCCTTGGTGTCCCCGGACAAAGATCGAGGCGGTCAATCACACCATCCTTATCCAGATCCGGTTCAGGTACAGAAATAACCACGGTATGAACCGGTTTGTGAGGATTAATAAAGTCCGTTTCGCTGTTGTAGAACTGATAACGGATACCGGCTTTAGTGCCTATATCTGTGAAAGAGGTCTTCATCCCCTGATAAACAGCCCCCTCAGCAAATACCGACCACCGGGATGCCAAAGGAACACTACCACCCAAACCGGCATTAATGACCGAATGACCAACACCAGGGGTTACGCTCTTCAAACCAACAAAAGTGTAAAGATGATTTTTCTCGGTAAACCGGTACATCAGATCAAGCCCCAACCGACGCTCATCCCCTCCACTTGCCAAAGCCGATGCCCGGTCGTAATCCTGCTGCCCCCATTCCAGACGGGCTCCCCAGGTTGGAGAAAACAAAACGCCAATCTCAATCCCCGGACCATTACCACCGTCAATATAGTCGTAATCTGCATCTGTTTTCTTCTTGCTGTCGGTGGTCACCGCTTCATAAAAACCACCCACGTAAACACCTTCCTGAGCCTGAGAGATAACAGGTGCCAGAGCAAAGCCAATTAAAAACAGTAGATTGCCTTTCTTCATTAAAGACCTCTTAATTAGATAAAACAAAAGCGGCATAAAGATATACTTTATGCCGCTCGTCCAGATGCAAAGATCAATTACCACTCACAAGGCTGATCATCATCCGATAAATAACCAGCTTCATCCGCTGCACTGTCAACTTCGAAGTCTCCAAAGCTGTCTGTATCAGCATTATCCTGATCACTTTCTACCTGACTGAACCAACTTTGATCGTCTACTGCGGACTGAACACCGTTTTCCAGTGCATCCAGCAAGCCTTGAGGTTGATCCTCTCCAAACATGAAAAGATCATTGATACCAGAAAGCTCCATATCACCCACAGTATCAGCACCAAAGTCCTCATCATCTGCCGCATCTAATCCATCTGACGCATCTAATTCTTCTGAGTTATCCTCGGATACAACAGAGGTTTCTGCCACCGACTCAGTGTCTGTATTATTCAGAGGCTCCCCATTAAGAAGCTGAGACAGCTCGTCGTGTCCAACAACAAAACCAGCTTCCTCAAAGGTAATCACAGAGTCATCACCAATATCGGAGGAGTCAAAAGTAGCAACTAGCTGATCACCAGCGTAAATATTAACACTGTCTCCATCATCAAATTCAAAACGTCCCTGATCCATTTCACCCGAGAGCCCTGAGCTGGTTTCATAGCTCAGACCTTCTATCGGTTCTTTTGCCAGTACTGCTGTACTCACGGAATCATCCACATGTTCTTCAAACTCAGTCTGGTCAGAATGCTCTTCCAGCATGCGTTGGATATGATCCATTGCCTGCTCTTCGGAAATCGCTGTTCTTCCAGCCCGCTCAATCACTGATTGAACCTCTTCCTCAGAAGCTGTTCGCAGATCTATCTCAACGCCTTCAAAGGCCGCATGACTTTCCGACGTAATGGTAATACCGTTATCTGGATTACCATCAGCATCAAGTGACTGTAAGAAGACCCCCATATTCTCAACATATTCATCATTTAAATCAGAACGATCCACGTTGGCAATATCCTGCAGGAATGCAGTGCCTTGCAGAAGGTCTTCTGGTGTCAGTGTACCAATCTCAATATCACCAACTTTAAACGTGACAGAGTCACCCTCACGATGTTCAAAGTTACCATGTTGATCGGTCAGACCAGACAAACCTGAAGAGGTGGTATAAGCGAGCCCCTCAATGACACCATCAATAATGGTTTTAGTCTGAATGGCACTAACATCATCACTGGTATCTTGTGTACCCATATTCTCTGTTGAAATAGCTGTTGCCTCTATATTGAGACCATCAACTCCATCTGAAGCAAGAGGTTCAGGGCTGGTTAACTTAAGGCCAGTCAACTGAGCAGGTGATAGTGTAATTGAACCATTTGTGATTGGGAGGCTATCACCATCAGAATTCGTTAAGACACAGTTGTCTGGAATACCATCAATTCTCAGAGAAAGCTCTTCGCTACTATCAGTTAAGGATGCGGACAAACTCAAATCGTAGGAGAAAGTACCGTCATCATTTTCAAACTCATTAGCCAACATCGGATCAGACAGATCCGGTTGGTCTGCTTCTGCAGTAACGTTCAGATCAAATGACTGAGTAACAGCTGAATCAAGAATATCATTGCCATCAACAGTTTTAACACTGACGGCCATGCTCATAGCCCCACTGTAATCATCAGGGGGGGTAATTTGTAAAGTTTCTGCCTGCGATAATGTCAGGTTTTCAAATGAAACAGACCCATCGTCATTCACTGTACCAATAACTGAGCCATCAGGAACAGAAATAACCGATCCTGCTTCGTGACCGCTGACTGTAACATTGAGCAATTCGGAACTATCGACAAGCTCTAGATCCAGACCCAAACTTATGGTTGAGTCTTCTGCACCACTGCCTCCCGCATCACTAATTTCCAGGTCATCCGCTTCAGGCATGACTTCCAAACTGAATGATTGGGTTACAGCCGTATCCAGAACATCGTCACCATCAACAGTTTTGACGCTGACGTCAATATTCATCGTGCCGTTGTAGTTCTCTGGCGGCTGTACGGAGAGTGACTCCGCTTCTGACTCAGTCAGTCCGGTAAAATCAACAGAACCGCTATTACCTACTGTTAGATCCTGCCCGGTCACGGAAACCACAGAACCTGGCTCTAGTCCGTTAAGATTTAAATTTAATAATTCACTACTATCCTCTAACTCAAGGTTCAAGCCAATATCCACAGAAGCGCTATCTTCAACAACTGACTTATCTGTAATGCCAGTTACAGTTACACCATCAGCCTCTGGTTCAACGATTACCGTAACCATTTTGGAGACTGCGGTATCCAATACATCCGTCGCATTACCATTTTCATCAACTTCAACTGATTGCACATTGACAGTCAATTGCATATCGCCACTGTAATCATTCTGTGGAATGAGCTTAATGCTCTGGGCTTCTTCCGGCGAAAGAAGGCTCTCATCAGTAAGTGACTTTGTATTACCCGCAGCGTCTGTGTATTCAGCGCGGAAGCCTTCATTAGTAAACTCATCACCAAAGGTTATTTTCAGTCTTTCACTGCCATCCAGATCCGTCATGATGACATCAAGATCCAAGGGCATGCCCACATTATCTTCGACACCCTCAATCTTATTACTCTGAGCACTGCCAGCGTCAACTTCAAGAATCGCACTTGCTACAGGATTTATCGTCAGCTCTATACTCTGATCATCAGTCGCAATTTCTTTAGTGACTTTGTCAAAGCTTAAAGCCGTGACATCTGCTGTAAAACTACCGCCATATGTTCCGGTCGTATCATATAGTTTCAGGCCACCATCTTCGGGTACTTCTGAACCCTTTAGAACGATCGTGACAGTACCATCACCGTTATCACTGTAATTACCAATCTTATTGCCTTCAGCATCATGGATTACCAGCGCATCCGGAATACCGGTAATTTTGACAGAAGCGACCTCACTGCCATCATCATCGTGCTGTATTACGGAAAGATCCAGAGGGTACTCTTCTCCCTCATCAATACCTGAGGTTGGGTTAAGATTGATATCAATTTGGTCAACCTGGGAAGCCAGATCAATACTGAAATTACTTTCTATGGTTTTAGTAACATCTGTACCGCCATTAGTATCCTCATCAGTCCATTCGTACTGAATTGCAAAACTGTAGGTACCGTGACTGTATGCATCGGGCACAAATTCAACAGAGCCTAAATGTTCAACTGAAACCGTGTAGGAGCCATCTCCATTATCAGTAACGCCTTCTCCGGTTAATGAACCTCCATCCTGCGGTGTAATCGTAATATCACCTTGCAGAGTTTCTGAGCCATCTGTATCCGATGAACTGATTTGAAGATTCAGAGCAATACTTTCCGTACCAGCGGCACCATCAGTTTCGGTCCCGCCTTCGGCACTAATATTCGATTCATCCAGAACAGGGTTAATATCCAGAGTGATATTTTCAGATGCGAACGACTGATTGCCATTATCGTCAGTGGCAATAATGTTAACGCCAAAGCCAACATCGCCATTAAAATCAGCATTCGGCTTAAAGTTAATAGCCCCCGTACCTACATAGCTCCCATCGGGTAATTGATACATCCCAGTGGTATCAACAGAACCATTAGTAGCAGTGCCATCTATAACAAAGGAAAGTTCTGCACCGCCAGATGCAGATGTATCTGACAATACATCTTCAACCGATGTATCCTCCAAGCCAGAATCTTTGCTGGATATCGTGATAGTAGGAGCTGTTCCACCATCAATAACAAGCGAGCCATCCTCTCCAACAACTATTGAGTCACTGCCTCCGGCATACTCAATTGTAAAAGTATGAGCCTGATCAAACTTGACATCACCATCATCTTCCTTACTGACCGGCACAATTTCCAGATTCAATGAACCATCACCAGCGCCAGGCTGCAGGATCTTGATATTAGCGTTGTTCAGAGCATCTGCAGGTACAACCCAAACACCACCACCTGCATTAATGCCACCCTCTACCATCCACGTTGTATTGTCAGCTCCGGATTGGTTCTGGACGATATAGTATTCAGATTCAGATGTATCAGCTGTCGGATCAGTATCGTTATTATCATGATAATGATCTTCGACATTATCATTGCGAACGATAATATCAGTGAGCGCAGTCACTACATTATCACTGGTCACACTTGAATCTGGGCCGCTATCAACCAAATTGGATCGGTTTGCAACAGACGACACATCTACATTTCCATTGCTTTTTACTGTGAAGCCATAGCTTTCAGGTGCAACAACTTCGCCTGTAAAAGGATCAAAGTAGCCACCATCTTCTTGATTATTACTTCCAGCTTTCACCAAATAAGAAACAACATCGGAGCCAACTGTTTGCTCTATATCTTCAAAATATCTTTGAGGATGTCCATAGTCAGTTATTTCTCCACCTGAACCGTACTCATCGATCTTAAAGGTATCTCCATTCTCAAATTTAATAACAACGTGAGAAATAGCTTTAGAGCCTTCTACGGCTTCAGTACCACCCGCAATATCCTGAACGATAAATCCATCGTAATCAGACCCTTCGGTATCATCTGTAGTGGCGTTTTCAGTATGATCAATATCTTCCCAACCATCAGCTACTCCGGAAACATTAACAGTATGGCCTGTAATAACTTCCTGAATATCTTCATCGTTGGTAGAGCTATCATCCATGTCATCTTTCAGATAGCGATGAAACTGAATACCCGATAAATCTTCATTGGAATGCTGGGGAGCCAAAACCTCAACAGAGGATAGGTCTTCCTGATTCAGATAAACGAGATTATTTGCATAATCGATGGCGAGGTTATCACCATGCACCTGAGTATTTTCAGAGGTTTCACCCAAACCAGGGATTTCTATTTTCAAATCATACGTCTGATCGTTGAAATCGTACTTGTCTTCAACAAGAGCGTCTCCATCCTTAGCCCCGACACGTAACCCTAGCTCAATCCACTGATCTTCATTACCGTATGACTGCGAATCTCCATACTCTTCAACCTCTGGTTGAACAACAATGTTCATAGTGTGATCTGAGACCAGAGTATCCGTTGCCTGACCAGAATCCGAATCAATATCCAGAACAGTCACTCGAATATTAAAATCTAGGGAACCACTGTAATCCTCATCAGGAGTTTTCAGCTGAATCTTATATTCGCCAGCATTAACTTTTTGCAAAGTTTCATTATCAATTCGCCAGTCTGTTGAGCTTCCATCCGCATCGGCAAGAACCAACTGATCAAAGAGTTCATTCCCATCACCGTCAACAATTCGCAAGCCAACATCATTCGGCACATTACGTATTAACGCATACACTTCTTCAGATTGATGCTGTTCCTCACCTGATGCAATCTGAAACCCTGAAAGATTCTGCCAGTCTCCACTCTCATTAAGCACTATCGGTGCATCAGTGCCCGTTACAATAGGTCCATCCGCAACACCAGTAAGCTGAACCTCAAAGGTGTCCGTTACCTCTTGTGTTTGCTCCCCACCAACACTACCGTCCCAATTAGGTTCAGTCGATTTCTGGTTAATAGTTAATGTGAAATCTTCGTTGCTGTCATGGGCCGGTATAAGCTTCAGGTTTTCTACATATCCATTAAAGGCACTTTTTGAGGTTAGAACAACCTCTCCTGGCTGAGCTGTATAATGCTCTCCATTTGAAGGATCCAATACTATTTTCAGGCTACTTAAGCTACCGCCGGAACCATCACCATTCAGCAAATGACCATCTTTATCAAAAATAAAGGTGTCATCGGGAATACCCTCAACCTTAAACTCAAGAACTTCAGTATTAGTGTAATTCCACTGACGAAAATCGATCTCAAGATCAATAGCACCGGATACATCATAAGTGCCATCAGCATTTTGAGTCAGTGCTCCAGTCTCCTGATCTCGGCCACTATCTTCTGAAGCAATAACACTCTTGACAGAGATCAGACTCTCACTCAAATCAGCATCACCAGACACATTAATGGTTAACAGATCAGGTTCACCCCACTTCTGATTTGTATCTCCATTATCGCTCCAACGATTATCAGAACCGGAACCGTTTTCATCTTGATCCACAACAGCTGTTTTAATCTTCAGATTAAGTTCGCCATTAAAGTTACTGGGTGTTTTGATCTGTAATGTATCCAGTTTATCGGCTGGAATATCAGTGTAGGTATTCGAGTTATTGAAGGTGAACGTCTCAATTTGCCCTTCTTCATTTTCAAAACGCAGCTTAGTACCTGCTGGCATATTGGTATCGCCATCAGAGAAAAAACGTACAACAGTATTATGCTCACTGCCATCAGCATCACCGGTCGATGCTGATAGCTCACTGAATACGGTACTATCCCCAACCCAACCGGCATTCAAATGTTGCCAACCGGAATCTTCCAGAAGAGTGTTTTGATACGTCACCGATTCTGATCCCAACTCACCTAAAGTCCAAGGTTGGTCAGCTTCCGGTGTAATAACAATAGACTGTGTAAACGAGGCAACAGAGCCGTTTTCAAGAGACAACTCATAATCTAATGTGATGTCTGCACTACTATCCACAGCAGGCGTAATAGTCAGATTTAAAGCATCCTGCCAATCACTAACGGTATATTCTCCTCCCGAAGGCGTTAACGTATTACCATCTCCGTCTTTAAGCGTGGCCCCGGTAGGAATATTAGAGATCGTAATTAAAGAGAAGTCGTCTCCACTGTGGATCTGATCAAGGTTCTGCAGAATAGGAATATCCCAATCGCCACCTGCATCATCTCCTTCCAGCGTATTACGGTTATCTTCGATACCTCTAAAGTCGAGATCACGAATGGTCGTAGTTACACCGGCGTCATCATAAGTAACGGTTTCATAGGCTCCATCAGCCGTATAGGCTGCATCTTCACTGTAAGAATTTTCAACCAGTTCCACAGTAAAAGTTTCGTTGTTATCCGTCCATTTATCATCTACTGCACGAGCACTAAAGGCCTGGCCTAAAGTAACCTCTGTACCTTCTATCGCGTAATCACCACTTTCAGCAGTATGGTTATCAAAGCGCACATCAACAGTGCCTTCTAGATCGACAAAATTATTATTTTCATCCAAAGCCTTGACGACATAAAAAGCGCTGGTCTCTCCATCCTCATGAATCTGGGTAGCGGTAACCGGATCACCATGACTATCCAGCAAGAC
>NZ_CEYNZH010000009.1:32430-35150 GCF_982874595.1 Oceanospirillum sp.
ATTGCCTTGATCATCCGATGCAAATAGCTTCAGAGTGAAGGCACTATCGTTATCACCTGGGGTTGCTGGATCGTTATCCGTCTCATCCAGAATCGTAGTCGTTACTGTATCTGACGCATAACTGACAGCTTCATAAGCTGCTGCATCGCTGTAACTGCCAGCATTCAGAGAAACAACAAAGTCTTCATTGTTATCGGCAAGAGCGTCATCTACCGATGTAGCACTAAAGGCCTGACCCACGGTGACATTGGTATTGCCGTAGGTGTAATCAGTATCTTCCGCAGAGTCATTAGTGAAAGTTACATCCACAGTACCCTCTGGCTGGTCAGTCAGCAGGTCTCCGTTACCATCAACAGCTTTCACAACGT
This sequence comes from Oceanospirillum sp., assembly GCF_982874595.1. Lineage (NCBI taxonomy): Bacteria > Pseudomonadati > Pseudomonadota > Gammaproteobacteria > Oceanospirillales > Oceanospirillaceae > Oceanospirillum > Oceanospirillum sp. The sequence goes on from NZ_CEYNZH010000009.1 coordinate 32,799, forward strand.
AATACGCTGTAGTATCACCGTTGGCACTGTCTTCATGGATTTCAGTCGCCGTGATCGGATCACCATGACTATCCAGCAAGACATTGCCTTGATCATCCGATGCAAATAGCTTCAGAGTGAAGGCACTATCGTTATCATTGGGAGTATCAGTTTCGGTTTCGTCTTTAATTGTGGTTGTTACACGAGCCGCATCATAACCAATACCTTCAAAATCATCGGCGTTGGTATAGGAACCATCATTAAGAGAGATCGTGAAAGTTTCACCGTTATCGGCCAATGCATCATCTTCAGCAGTAGCGGAAAATTTTTCATTTACAGCAACTGTTTTTGCCCCGGAACCTTGGCCAAAATCGCTGCCCCCCTGTGCAGTGGCATAATCTTCGTTTTCAGCACTATTGTTTTCAAATACGACTTCAATGTTGCCACCTGGCTGATCAGCCAGCGGGATTCCATCACTATCAACCGCTTTCACGATATAGTAAGCAGTGCTATCACCCTCAACAGAACCCGGCTCGCTGATTGTAGCAACGTCAACAGGATTACCATCACTATCCAGCATTATGTTGCCATCATTATCTGCAACAAACAGTTTAAAGCTGAACCCTTCTGTATCTATCTCCCGCTCAGCTTTTGCTGTAGCTGTTAAACCTGCATCATTTTTAATAGAGATACTGGCATCAATGTCATTGTCTGCCTGTAAATCAGAGGTATCAACATTGATGTTGTAGGTATTATCCGCTGTGACTTGACCCGTATAGTGATTGCCATTCACTGTCAATGTTACTGTATCCCCCTCACTGGCATCTCCACCAACAGTACCAGTAATGGTGGTGGTCGCCTCCTGAACTTCTTTTACATTCAAAAGGTCATCACCGGTGATAGGGTCAATAGTAATAGATACATCCAGTAAATCAGGTAGAGTTGTGATTTCAGCTTCAGGTGCAGCGAGATCAAGTGTTAATGTCGTTTCAGCCGTATCTCCATCAGTATCTGTTATCTGATAAGTAAACTGGTCAGCCGCAGTATTCACCTCTTCGTAACTGATACTTTTAATAAAGTAATCACTGCTGTCACCTGTGTTTATGGCCGGATTGTCATAGGCCGTTGCCGAGAAGACAATTGTGGAAAATGCACCACTACCAGACAATTCAATAACCGCTGTTCCCTGATGACCATTAGTGTAGTCAATAGTACTGTCGTCCAGAACACCATAGCCGACCAAATTGCCGTCGGCATCAAAAGCCTCCCAGCGACCACTTTCAATGTCACCAGCCTCACCACCATTATCATTTTTGTATAGATTGCTTAAAGAAACCGTAGCTTTCGTAATGGGGTTATCAAAGCTAACAGCCAATGATTCTGACTGGCCGGTTTCACCAGTTTCTGCGTTATAATCATAATTATGGTTAATCTGTTTCGAGACGTTACCATTCTGGGTTCCCGAAACACCAATACCATTACCTGCTTCGGAAACCGTATCATCGGCTTTAGTTAAATCCAGCTTGCCATCACTACCTTTATACTCAGTTCCAAAATCAAAGGCTTTTAGCGTCACGGTATCCCAATTACCGTCATCTACAGTTTTAGTGGTAGTCGGGTCGGTTACTTCATAATTGTACGAACCGTCTTGATAGAGCTTCAGCAGACCATTATCGCCAGCAATCTCAACGTACTGATTGCCGTCATCATCAATTTTGACATCATCATTGTTATCGAAGCGTACCTTAGTTTCACCAAAGCGCACTTCAGTCACTTGAGCTGTATCAGGTCCTTCGTCATCGGCCTTAAGATCTGCTAGGCTGCTGCCGCCTATTCCTGTCATTACATTACCGAATGCGAAGCCATTCAGGTCAGCATCCAGAGCAACGGTATCGGTATCTTCAAGCGCTATCGGCTCATCATCCAAGACACTAATAGCCTGCTCAGCGATATAGGTGTTACCGCCATCAATAGAAGCCGTGTACTCAAAACCAGCTCCTTCAAGTGCATCATCAGTTTCTCCACTGTGATCACCACTGACAGGCGGAGTATAGCTCCAAGAACCATTACCGTTGACTGTCAGATCACCACCATGCAGCGTTGTTACCGTATCGCCTGCATTGGCGGTCTGAGTATCACCGTTTACGTCAGTGTAGTTAAACGTCTCAATCTGAGGGTTTTCACCGAAATGGTTGCCATCAGCAAATACATTACCGGTTAGAGCATCTTCACCGCTGTCTTCTAGAACCTTTGAGGCACCGCCAAAACCGGTACCGTCCAAAGAAATATCACGGTCCGCTTCTGCTGTGGCTTTATTACCCGCCGCATCGGTTGCTGTTACCGAGGCATCAATAGAATTATCGGCTTCCAGAT